>JAZOVZ010000062.1:0-55225 GCA_045658965.1 Eubacteriales bacterium | reverse complement strand
CAAGCCCACATCATTGGGCGCAAGCCCACATCATTGGGCGCAAGCCCACATCATTGGGCGCAAGCCCACATCATTGGGCGCAAGCCCACATCATTGGGCGCAAGCCCACATCATTGGGCGCAAGCCCACATCGTTTGCGCGTCAGCGCAACATCATTTGCGGCTTTGCCGCAACATCGTTTATCTCAGGATAAAAATCCCCTTGGGTGCCTGAACGTCGACGACCTGGTTGCCGTCTGCGTCCTTGGTGACCTTGATGTAGATCTCGCCCTTGGGGGTGGGGTAGGTACCCTCTGCCCAATCGAGGTATGCAAGCTCGGGCTTGATCTCGTAGGTGTTAGGCGACAGCGAACGTACACCCAGCACGTAGTTGGAAAGGTAAGGACAAGGACCGGAAGCCCAGCCGTGGCACAGCGAGTGACGGAACTTGATGTAGCAGTATGCGCCGTAATCGCCGTGAATATCGATCTTACCCTCGGGCACAACCTCGTCGATTCTGCCTGCGTTTTCCATCCAAGAGAGGTGGAAGTCCTCCCAGAAGGTGGTAGCGCCCATGTCCAGCATGCCGCCCCAGTATTCCTTGATATCATCAAGCGCGCCTGCAAAGTCGCCTGCAAGTGCCTTTGCCTTGAGGATATAGTAACCAAAGAAGGTGGAATAGCCGTGTCCGCCACCGGGAGCGATCATCTTGTCGTTGGTCTCCTTAGCATCTGCCAAGCCTGCCAGTACCAAGAGAGCCGCTGCCTGCTTGGAGCCGCAGGGATCGGGCACGTGCTTCTTCATGCGAACAGCCGCGATCGCGCACTTTTCTGCAAGCGCAACGTCACCCAGCGTGTACAAGAGCGCCGAGCCCTTATCCAGCGCGATCTTCAAAAGACCCTGCAGACCTGCGTGGATAGCACCGGGGTTATCGTTGTTGGGCCAGTCCATAAATCTGCTCTCGGGCATGTGCTCCACACCGTTCTCATCCACGCAATCCACCAGCACGTTCATAAGCCCACGAATGTAGTCTCTCTGCTGGGACAGATATACGGTATCGCCCACGGTTCTGTACCAGTCGTGCTGAATGATCAGCCACCAGATCGAGTAAGAGGAAATGCCGTTCATCCAGTTGCCAACGGGCGTTTCGTCTCGTACGACGTCCAAGGACTTGGGCACGATATCGGTATAGCCAAAGGTTGCCAGAATGGTCTTGACCTCGGTGTGCATGTCGCCGATCCAAACAAGTCTGTCGCGCTTGATGCCGTCCCACAGATATTCCTGAATGTTGAGGTGTGCGGTATAAGCAGCGGTATCCCAGATCTTGTTGAGTCGCTCGTCAGAGCACTTGAAGCTGCCCTTGTACTCCAGATCCATGTAGTGGAATACACCCTGCACTGCCTTAAAGGTAACGAACGCATCCTCATCGAGCAGCTCGATGTAGAGGAAGCGGTAGCCGGTCTCGTTGGTCTCAATGCCCGAGTACATGCCAAGGCTGTAGACGTTATCACGGATGGCGTGGTCGTTGGTGGTGTTCTTCTCGCCCAGAGGCGTCAGAGCCTCCATAACGCTCTCACCAAAGCGAACTGCAACCTTTGCGGCGCCGTTGTGTCCGGGGCCCTTGGTCATCCATGTGTGGAAACGAGCAGAGCCTGCAAACTCAATGCCGAAGTCCAGAAGGATTGCCGCGTGGGGCTTTCCGGGCTCGTTGCGCAGCGTGCAGTTGTCCTGTCCTACCACCAGCGTGATCTGGTTGCTCTTTTCGTCAAGCAGATGCTCAGCACCCGTAACGTCACCCTTGGTCAGAACGACTCTCTTGGGAACCAAGTATCTTCTCGTACGGGGGTCTACGTTCTCACCCGCCAGCGCGGTGAACTTTTCAATTACCTTTTTTGCCATGTTGAATACCCTTTCTGTATGTATAAGGTGTTTTTTTGCGTTGGTATTAACCTTATCCATTATACCATATACTTTACGCAAATGCAATAAGATTGGGAATTTTTTCACGACTTTTTGTATGAAATGCATCCACATCCGTACAAAGCAAACCCGCCGAGCGATGCGAGAGCACAACTCGGCGGGAAAATATCAGCCGGGGAATATTCTGGATTCACAATCACTAAAATCAAATTTCACTTGCCCGTCACGCACCTCGTAACGAATATTTCCAATGCCTTTTTTGGTCAAAATCATATATTCGTCACCCACTTCGTTTACCAGACAAAGATAGAAATACAGCGTTCCCTGCTCCCCCTGTAAGTGTTCACTTGGAATTGTAATCTGCTCACTGTACTTATACTTCAAATTTGTGAAAGCTCTCTTGACCGCATACAGGCTTCCGTCCATATCGGAAGCACCGTATTCCGTCAATACGGTATAGCCCTCCATCGACTTGTAATCGGCAACCGTTTGGTCTTCCCTGTCATGACCTGAAATAGCCTTTTCCGAATTACTTACGTAGATGACTATAGGATTATAGAAAACATTTCCTTTTTGATCGGCATTAGCAAAATACAAAGTCATTTTTGCATCATTCACATCCATATAATCTGCAGATGATTTCAGATCGAAATTAGGAAACGTGTGTTCAAACGATTCAAATAAAGATACCTGCGTTTTGGTCTTCTGCGCGCAGCCCACAAAGCACACAAGCAACAAAAGACATAACGCCAAACATAAAATTCTGTTTTTCATAAATATACTCCTTTGTAATCTTTATTGAATAATCAGCACCTGTACGTCGGTATCGCCCTGATTCATTATACCATATACTTTTGTCAAATGCAATTAAGATTGTGAAAATTATAGCAGTTTTTTACGGGCAAATATCGTCTCCCGCATGCGCGCCCGACATGATTGTGGGGCGGCGTTAAGATTGTGGGGCAGATTCGTCGCGAAGCAAATTTTTCAATTGTAATTTCAGCCAAACAATAGAAAACAAATGATACACAAACGGAATTGCTGTAAAAGCAGAAAATACAATCATCCAAGGATTATGGAATGAAAGAACGACAAAGACGGTTAATAACAGCAAAAGAACAATGGCTGAGATGATTCTGTATTTCAAATAATATCTCGTTCTTGATTTTCTGTAAAAAGTCCAGCTGTCATCCTTTTTGTCGGGATCGACCTCAAAGCAGCTTGACAATTCTTTGTTCAATCGCGTCTTTTTCTTTTGATATTTCCGTTTAGCAAACAAATAGCTACTCAAGAATTTGTCCGTTTTATCTGCAAAGGGAGCTTCGTAAATAAAATATTCGCGCTTTTTGGGCTTGGATTCTTCAAACGTAAAAGTCCAAAAGCCCACATCAACCAATTCATATCCTTTCAAGGCTTGCTCTTCGAGATATTTTTCAATATTGGGAACGAAATCTATTGTGTACGGTCTAAATATCGTAATCATAAAGAACAACCTCCTTTAGCAAAATGCAGTTTTCGTACTATGGCCAAAGCGTGTCGTCAATGTAACATTTGATTGAGTTTTCCAACCAATACGTGTATTCCGTGCGCCCGTTAAGGCGTTCCAGCTGCTTAAAGCGCAGGTAGAGATCCTTGCCGTCCGAGACGTCATGCCAGATATCGGCAAACACAAAGTCAAATTCATCTCTCGGATAGTGCTGCTCGGCAAAGGCAAACGCGTCCGCGTGCACGACCTTGATCTTGTCCCCGCACTCCATCTGCGGCAGCAAATTTTGCTCAAAAAGAGAGATGGCATCCGCGCTCAGATCCACCACGGTGACCGACTCGACCTCCGGCTTTCTTGCCGCCATATAGGCAAAATATCCCAGTCCAAGCCCGAAAGTCAGCACTTTTCCATGTGATTTCTCAATCGCTGGTTTAGAAGTCACGGTTTCGTTTGGCATCAGCGTCATCCATTCCCTGCCGTTTTCTAAGACCCCGGGGAAGGCAAACTCGCGCATAAAGAAGCCCAGCTGCGGGATCATGCGCCCGTCGCGCGTGACCAAAAAGTCATTGCACACGAACGCCTCGCAGGGCTTCAGCTTCATCTGCCTGTATTCCCACTTGCCGCTCTTGCCCGGCTTAATTCTGATGTTCTGATAATACGCGTCGTTCTCAAACTCCGCAGGGTCAAGCTCGTGCATCATAGGCACGAAATAATGGCGGAACAGATCGCGATCACGCCCCGAGCTGTCAAGCCCGCACAGCGCAGCCAGGCACTCGGCATACGCGTAGGCACGCGACACACCGCACTCGCGTGCGATCTCGTCCACCGTTCTCGCGTCCAGCGCATCGGCTGCCAAATTGAGCACTACGCTCATCATGCGCACCACTCCGTCATTATAGGTACGAATCCGCTCGGGACTCATGCCCGATATTTGCTTGATGGGTGTTTCCATACCATTTCCCCCGGTCTTTTTTCTTGGTTCGATTATAGCACATATCAAAACATGTGTCAAGGCACTCTTTCTGCATACAAATTCATATAAATCGCATAAAATACGGCAAAAACGCTTGACAGAATTTGTGTGCGGTGTTACAATGATAGTTAACACTACATATAATATAATTATTATTATTATATGTTATATAAAATTCATTCCAAGGAAGGTGACCTCATGAACACGAACAAAAACGTTAATTCATGCAGAAAACTCACGTCCGCGCGAATAGCTGCCATGCTGTTCGCACTGCTTTTTGCAGTCATCCTGACCCTTTCCTCCTGTACAGGCGGAGAAGGCGGTGGCGGTGGCATCGGCGGTCTCCTGGGTGGCAACGGACAAGAACCCGTCTACACAGGCATGACCATTGGCGATACGCCCACGACAAGTGCAGGTATGCTCCCTGAGCGCACGCTGCTCTCTTTGGGCATGCCCGGTGCTCTGAGAGACAACGTCGATTACGGCGACACGACCGAAACCGGCTCCGCAACCGAAGCCGTTACGAACGGTCAAGGCAGTGTCAGCGGCGATCTGCCCGGCAACCAAGCCGACCAGAACGACCCCTTTGACCAGCTCCCCGATCAAGAGGTCGAGGCGGGCAGCGATAACTCCGATATTCTCTTGGAGGATGCCAAGGATTCGCTGCAGGTAGAAGGTTCCGCGAAGCCGATCTATTACGCGCAGAAAAACCAGGATATCTACATTACCGTTCACATCAACAACCCCGACAGCTTTGAAATTCTGTCCTTTACGCTCAACGGTAATAAGTATTCCTCCTATATGTTCGAGCCCGGCTCGGATATGGAAAACCTGATCCTCAAGGTCAACGTTGGTGACGTTGAGGGCGTGCAGGATTACACCATCGACGCCATCAAGTACGTCGACGGCACCGATATCAAGGACGTTCGTATGGACGGCGACAAGACCGTGCGCGCAGGCGTATGGTCCGAAAAGCAGCCCGTGCCGATCGTCAAGAACGAAAATATCGGATTTAACGATATCTCCTTCGAGATCACTATGGACGATACCCTCTCTCTGATCGAAAAGAGCGAAGGTACCGTTATGGCGGTCATTTATGACGGCGAGCAGGTGCGCGACATGCAGCCCATCACGCTCGGTCAGCAGAACGCCATCACTTTCAGCGGTCTGACCACCAACGCACTCTATCAGTATGCCATCATCGCGTACTACGATGCTTTGGACGGCACAGGCTCCAACGTTTACGTGCTGGAAACCAAGGCGTTCTATACAAGAGCTATCCTGCTCTTTGATAACGTCACGCTCGGCACAGAGACCGTAGACTATCAGCTGGTATGGGCAGACGATGCGCCAGACAAGACCGTTACCTCCTTAATGCTGGAGCATGAAACAGAAGGCAAGGTAGAGCTGGATACGAATACTACGAGCATTTCGGGCTTACTTTCGGACAACGCGTACACGCTGACCGCCACCTATATGAACGGTGCAAATACCGAAAGTGTTTCCATCAACTTCACCACAGTTGCCAAAAAGACCCCGAGCGCAACGCTGACTGAAACGTCCGTATCGCAGACCGAGCTCGGTTTTGCGCTGCAGATCGACGACCCCGACAGCGTTGCAACGCTGACGCACATTGAGCTGATCAGTGACAAGACCGGTACTGCAGAGCTTGCTTTGGATGCAACCGGTGCAGGTGGTTTGCTTTCCGATACCGCGTACACGGTCCGCGCAACTTACGTTTACGATCTGAACGACGGCTCGGGCGTACACGAGGCAGTGGTAGAGCTCAAAATCAGAACGCTGGCAAAAGCAGCTCCCTATCTGACGCTGTCCTCCGGGAACGTCGGTCAGGAGGAGTTTGCATTTGACGTTACCATTCACGACCCTGACGGCGTTGCCGTGCTGACCCGCCTTGATTTGATCAACAGCAAGACCGGCACGACCGAGCTGCCCCTCGATTCCAGAGTTGCCGCAGGCTTGTTGTCCAATACCGGATACACGCTGCGCGCTACCTATACCTACGATCTGGGTGACGGTGCAGGCGTACACGAAGCGTACACCGATATCAAGGTAACCACACTTGCCAAGACTATCCCCTCGCTCACCTTGACCCCCGGCGACGTCGGACAGATAGATTTCACCTTCGATCTTTTGCTGACCGACCCTGACGGTATCGCTGCGCTGACCCGCATTACGCTGCTGTGCACCAGAACGGGCGAGACCGTGGAGCTGCCGCTTGACAGCCGAAACGCAGGCAGCCTGCTGACCGACACCGCCTACGTGCTGGAAGCCCACTACGTCTACGATCTGAACGACGGAACCGGCACGCATGCAGCCTCCACCAAGCTTGAGATCAACACGGAGCCCAAAACCGTTCCGACGGTTACGCTGACCGCAGAATCCGTCGACAAGGAAAGCTTCTCGTTCGCTCTGTCCGTTGCAGATCCCGACAGCATTGCTACGCTGCTGAGATTCGAGCTGCTGAGCGATAAGACCGATCCCGCAGAGATCTCGCTTGATGCAAGAACGCTTGACGCGCTGCTCTCCGACACCACCTATACGCTCAGAGCATGGTTCTCTTACGATCTCGGTGATGGCACGGGCACGCACGAGGCATACACCGACCTGACCGTTACCACCCTTGCCAAAACCGTTCCCACGTACTCCGTGACCGAATATGACAAGGAACACGATTACATTACGGTAAACACCTTTGAAAACGACCCCGATAACGTCGGTCAAATCGTCGATCTGAGTATTTACCTGGACGGCGAATGGATCGCAAGCAGCGAGACCTTTGACGCTGCCACCTTCTATGAGCTGATCTCCAACAAAAACTACCGCGCCGTTTTGACTTATCAGTACGATCTGAACGACGGCAACGGTGTGATCACCGAAGAGGTTGACGTCCACGTACTGACCAAGGTCTACTTCGTTCCCGTCGGCGTGACCAACACCACCAACGGTGACGTATCCGAGGGTGAATACATCTATATTGACATCAACGTGATCAATCCCGGCGGAGCGGTTGTGGAAGCCGTTCGCATCAACGGATTGGAGTATAAGGCAAGCGCCGCAACGACCACCAACGACGTCGTTCGCGTTGAGATCAAGTACGAATACCAGTTTGCAGGCGGTTGGAACGATTTCGTAGTGGAAAGCTTGACCGCAAGTGCAAATGGTGAAACCCACGTATATCCTCTGACCGAAAACAACGTAGCAACCGTCTTTATCAACGGTAAGCTGGAGGTTGAGGACTTTGCCATTACCGACGCTGCAGGTATTCCCGTTGCATACGCATTCCCCTCCGATCCGGTCGCGTTCTATATTGCGCTTTTCGACCAGACCGGCTACCGCATCGATTCCGTTACCGTTCGTTGCTATTACGACAGATATGATTGGAATTACTCGGAAATCACCTACGGTGCAGAACAGATCATTGCGCTGGGCAACGGCGCGATCATGATCCCCCTTATAAACAGATCCGGCGGTATTCACGATTATTCTATCGTAAACGTGCAATACAGCAACCCGGCATCCGATTTCACCAACAGCATTGAGGTCAGCACCACCAGACAATCGCTGACTTGCTTTGACACCGACGAGATCATTTACGTCTCCAAGCCCGAGGATCTCAAGAACATGAACAGATGGGCTTACTATCAGCTTGTAAACGATATTGACCTTTCCGGTGAAGCACTCGGTTGGATCAATCCCGGAAACTTCTACGGTTATTTTGACGGTAACGGTTACTCGATCAAGAACATGTCCGTCAGAAGATCGTTTGATAACGAAAACCTCAGCATCGGTCTGTTCCACTGGGCATCCGGTAAGATCTTCAATCTGAACCTGACCGACGTTCTGATCACCTCAACGGTTTCCAATACGCTCGGCAACAACGACTGGTATCAGATCCGTTACGGTGCCATCGCAACCGAAATTGACAACCGTCTGATCTTAGACAACGTTCACGTTGATCAGCTCGTGGATATCAAGACCTCCGGCAACGTCAGCGACAACGTAGGCGTTCTGTTCCCCTACGGTTGCGAAGACAGATTCTACGTGACCGAAACGGTTACCGTATCCGGTAAGATCACGGTCAACGAGAGCAACAACTACAACGAATCCTTGGGTCAAAGCGCCTCCGCTCTGCCCCAGCCCCCCGCATTTGATGCGGATTCCAATCCTGCTGATTTCCGCATTACCGTGAACTACGTGACCGGTTATAATGCAACGCTCGCACCCGTTCAGACCATCCTGATCGGTCAGATGCCGCAGCTGTCTCGCCCCGGCTACCTGTTCTGCGGATGGTATGACAATTCCGCATTTACAGGCACGCCCGTACAGCCCGGCATCCGTCCCGACGGAAGCATTACGCTGTACGCAAAGTGGATCTATATCGGCATCAACGAATCCACCGGTCTTGAGATCGTGAACGGCGTAGTCATGGGTATCGGCACCTGCACGGACAGCGTGTTGTATATCAACCGTCCCATCTCTTACGACGCTTTCAACAACTGCAATCAGATCACTGCCGTATATCTGGGCAGCGACGCCGTGATTTTCGGCGCTCCCTTTACCAACTGCTCCAACCTCAGAATGATCATTGTCTCCGGCGCGATCAAGAACGCAGAGAGCATCGATTTCTGGAACTGGGGAGTAGAAAACGTCCGGATCATAACCGACAAAGCTCCCGACGAGAGCACGCAGAACACCGATTGGATCTATCATTTCGAACTTCTGACAACAAAGGACGGCGTAACGTATGCATGCAAGGACGACGGAACCGCCATCGTTCTCTCGTTTGACGATACGGTTGCACATCTCGTCATCGGTGTCGACGGCTACGAGGTGACCGAGATCGCCCCCCGCGCATTCTACGGCTGCAAGACGCTTGAGTCCATCGTATTGCCCGACAGTCTGGTCAAGATCGGTGAATACGCATTCTACAATTGCGTCAACATGGGCGACCTTGTCCTGCCCGATGCATTGACCTACATTGGCAACCACGCGTTCTACAACTGTGATAAGATGACCGCCATCGTCATCCCCGGGAACGTAACGCACATTGGCGTCTACGCATTCCAGGATTGCACCGCACTCGTAAGCATCACCGTTTCCGAGGGCGTTACCGTCATTGACGAGCACGCATTTGCGGGCTGCTACTATCTCGTTCAGGTCTCTTTGCCGAGCACGCTGACCGAGATCGGCAACTATGCATTTGCTTCCTGCCATTACGGTCTCACCTCCATTATCATCCCCGAGGGCGTCACCAAAATCGGCACATGGGCATTCGAGTACTGCTACAGTCTGAGCTCGATATCGCTGCCTTCGACGCTGACTGAAATCGGCGCATATGCATTCCAGAGCGTTGGCATCAACTTCATCGCCATTCCCCAATCCGTTACCACTATCGGCGAATATGCGTTCAATAACGGCACGATCTATCTCGCCGCCGCCAAGGTTCCCGCAACCTGGCATCAGAACTGGAACGGTACTGACAGAGAAGATTACGTCGTATACAACTTCAAGGAATTTTACACCGACGCGCAGGGCGTAACCTACGCACTGTTCAGAGACAAGACCGCGATCGTGATTGCTTACGAGGGCGAAGGCGTCTCCATCGACCTTAGCGTGCAGGGATATACCCTGACCGAAATCGCAAACAGCGTTTTCCAGAATTGCAACTGGATCGAATCCGTCACGTTGCCTGCCACCATCGTCAAGATCGGTGACAATGCGTTCAATAATTGCAGAAACCTGACAAGCATCACGCTGCCCGAAGGACTCGAGCACATCGGTCAAAGCGCATTCGAACATTGCATTTGCCTGCAAGAGCTCATACTTCCCAAGTCGCTGACACATATCGGCGGGATGGCGTTCTACAGCTGTGATTCCCTGACCACGCTCACGATCCCCGGAACCGTTTCCTATATCGGCGACTCCGCGTTCAACGAATGTAACAGCCTTGAAACGCTGGTCATTTCCGAGGGCATTACCACCATAGGCGACAACGTCTTCGCAAATTGCTACGCGCTGCACAGCGTCTCCCTCCCTTCGACCCTGACCGAGATCGGCGTTCGCTCTTTTGCAAGCTGTAACAACCTGCCCTCTGTGGTCATTCCCGAGGGCGTTACAAGAATCGGTGATTACGCCTTTGCGTACAACTATGCACTGAACAGCATCTCCCTTCCCTCGACTCTGACCGAGATCGGTGCGTACGCATTCCAAGATGCATACGTACAGCATCTTGAAATCCCCGCATCGGTCACCACCATTGGTGAATATGCATTCCAGCATGGCACGGTATACGTGCACTCCGCAAGCAAACCGAGCGGTTGGAACAACAACTGGAACGGTGAGAACAGATCCGACTACGTAGTCTACAACTTCGAAAGATTCTACACCGACGCGCAAGGCGTATGCTATGCACTCTTCAACGACAAGACTGCGACCGCCATCGGTTACCAAGGAGAATCCACCGATATCGTGATCGGTGTTGACGGCTACACCGTAACCAAGATCGGTAGCCATGCGTTCGCAAGCAATTATGCGATCGAGTCCGTTGTGATTCCGGAGGGTGTCACTACCATCTGCGAATATGCGTTCGCTGATTGTATCAACCTTCTCAGCATCAAGCTGCCGAGCTCGCTGACCAACTTGGAATATCGCGCGTTCAGCAACATTTCCGGAAACGCAGCGATTCGCATTCCCTCTACGCTCACCGAAATTGCGTCCCATGCCTTCAGCAACGCCAAGCTCTTCTGTGAGCTGCAGCAGGCTCCCGACGGTTGGGCATCCAATTGGTACGGGGACCACTCCGAACGCGTCACTTGGAACGTTGCGGATACTGTAACCGACGAGTACGGCGTCACCTACGTCAAGCTCAACGACGGTACCGTATACATCGCTTCTGTTAGCGGCGAGGTCAGCGAGATCGTTCTGGGCGGCAATTCCGCATTCCCTGTAACCGAGATCCCCGCATACCTGCTTGACTACAGAAACGATATTACAACCATCACGATCCATTCGGATATTACCACCATTGGCGAATACGCATTCCATGGTTCGAATATTCACATTTACGTACCTATCACCGTAACCGAGGTTGGTGACGCGGCATTCAGCGATTGCTTCGTATACGCAGCCGCCTCCACCGCGTCAGCCAAGTGGGCAGAAGGATGGAACAGCTATCAGTACCTCAAAGTGCTTTGGAACGCACCCAACGGTACGTTCTGCCTGGGCAGTGACGGTCTGACCTATCTGCTCGTGAACGGTACTGCGCATCTGTATCTCTACCGCACCAACAATTCGGAGTTGACCATCAACGGTCTGGACGGTTATCCCACCGTTGTACATTCCATTACAAGCAACGGTAGCTATCAGGAAGGTTCTTGGGACGTCCAAACCTTGATCATCGGTGAAAACGTCACCAAACTGGACGACTATGCATTCTTCCGTTGGCACAACCTCAAGAACGTCACATTGCCCGATTCCCTGATCGAGATCGGTCAATATGCATTCTCCGACTGCGGCAGTCTGACCAAGCTCACACTGCCCGAAACCATTCAGAAGATCAGCGCATATGCCTTCAGCGGCGTACCGTTTGACATGATAACGGTTCCCTCCTCCATTTCCTATGTAGGAGAGGGCGCGTTCTCCACGGGCACGATCCTGATGCCCAGCAAGCAAAAGCCCAATAATTGGCATCAGAATTGGTACTCCGGCAATCCCTCCAACGTTTTCTGGAATTTCAAGGAATTCTATACGGACGATAACGGCATTACCTACGTGCTGACCAACTCCAACGTTGCCTACGTATACACCTACGAAAGAGGCGCTTCCGAGCTCATCATCGGTGACATTGACGGCTACGAGGTCGTTGTCCGCGCAGCGTTCGAATACGACCAGTACCTTGAAAAGGTCACGCTGCTTGATACCGTTACCCGCATCGAAGCAGGGGCATTCCAGGGCTGTGAGAACTTAAGAGAAGTAAACATGCCCGAAAGCTTGACCTATATCGGTGAGCATGCCTTTAACAGCACGGGCTGTCACATCTTCCTGCCCACATCCGTAACCAACATCGGTGCCTATGCATTCAGTGGCTGCTGCGTCTACGTAACCGGTGCTGAAGCACTTCCCGGTTGGGATGCAAACTGGATCGGTAGCGGAGCTGCCGTGTTTAGCGCACCCGAAGGCACGCTGTTCACCGCAGAGGACGGTACTACTTACCTGCTGTGTGCCGACAATATCGCACACCTCTACTTCTACAACGTCCACAACTCCGAACTGGTCATCAACGGTCTGGACGGCTACAAGGTCGTCGTTCACGCCATTAACCCCGATGACTACAATTGGGCGGTTCAAAAGCTGATCATCGGTGAAGGCGTTGTAAAGCTGGATGATTACACGTTCCAAAACTATCAAAATCTTACCGAGGTCTCGCTGCCGGATTCTCTGACCGAGATCGGTGCTTACGCATTCTACAATACCGGTCTGTCCAGCAGAATGGTCATCATTCCCAAGTCCGTTACGACCATTGGCAAATACGCGTTCTATGGCTGCACCGTGGTCACTCCCCACGCACAGAAACCTGACGGCTGGAGTGAGAATTGGTACTCCGGCAGCACCTCCTCGATCTATTGGGATTACAAGGAGCTCCTGACCGACGCCAACGGTATTACCTACGTTGGAACCAATCACGGCATTGCATATACTTACAGCTACAATCCCGGATTAACCACCGTGACCATCGGTGACGTCATCGGCTACAAGGTCGTGGTTCGTCCCACCTTCCGCAACTCGTCGATCACCTCCGTCACATTACTCAACACCGTTATCAAGGTGGAAGAGTACGCATTCTACTGTTGCTACAGTCTCAAGACCGTCACGATGCCCGACGCATCCTTGACCGAGATTGGTGCTTACGCATTCTACGACGCACCGCTCAACAAGCCCACGATTCCCCGCTCCGTTCAGAGCATTGGTGAGAATGCGTTCAGCTGTGACAGCATTTACCCGATGATTGGCGCAAAGCCCGCAGGCTGGCACGACAATTGGTTCTCCGGCTCCTTTGATCAGATCTTCTGGGATCTGCTTGAGATGTTTACGGACCAAGCAACGGGTGTTACCTACATCATCCACTACGACGGTACTGCAAGCATCTACAAATATGAAGGAACCGCTACCGACATTGTGATCGGTTCTACCGTAAACGGTCACACGGTTGTTGACATTTACTCCGGTGCCTTTGCAGATACGCAGATCACCTCCATCGTGCTGCCCGATAGCATTACGTACATTGGTGACAATGCATTCATGAATTGCTACTATCTGGCACAGATCACGCTGCCCGCTGATCTGACGCAGATCGGCAATTACGCATTCTACGGCTGCAGCGAGCTTACCGCTATCACGCTTCCCAATAAGACGCAAAGCATCGGTTCTTATGCATTTGCGGAATGCTTCAGCCTTGAAACAATCGATTTGCCCGCATCCCTGACTGAGATTGGCACGTACGCCTTCTACAGATGCACCTGGCTGACCGGCATTACCGTTCCCGCAGGCGTATCCGAGATCGGTGCGTATGCATTCAGCGATTGCACTTCGCTTGAGACCGCCGTCCTTTCCAAGGGCATTACTGTAATCGGTGATTACGCATTCAGCAATTGCAACGCACTGACTGCAATCACCATTCCCTCCGGTGTTACGTCCATAGGCGTCAACGCATTCAACAACTGCAACAGCCTTAAAAGCGTAACGCTTGCCGAAGGACTCATCTCCATTGGTGAGGGCGCATTCCAGAATTGCGACAAATTGGAAAGCATCCTTCTTCCCTCGACCTTGCAGGAGATTGACAGCTATGCATTCTACAGCTGTGATGCCTTGACTGCAATCAATATTCCCGGAAGCGTTTCCACAATCGGCGACCACGCATTCATGGATTGCTACAATCTCAAGACTGTCACGATCGAAGACGGTGTCAGCGTCATCGGCGATTACGCCTTCTACAACTGTGATGACTTGGTGTCCGTCGAGATTCCCGAGGGCGTTACTACGATCGGTCAATATGCATTCCACTGCTGTTGGAGTTTGAAAAACGTGACTCTGCCGAGCACGCTGACCGAGATCGGCTCTCATGCGTTCAACGGTGTTTCCACACAACGCATCATCATTCCCAAGTCGGTTACTTACGTAGGTGATTACGCATTTAGCAACGGCACCATCTATCTCCAAACCGCCAAGGTACCCGGCTCCTGGAGTCAGTACTGGAACGGTGATGGCAGAAAAGATTACGTTGTATTCAACCTCGACAAGATCTTTACCGACGATCAGGGCGTAACCTACATCCTCTTCAACAACGGCACGGCAGTCGTCTTTGAGTATACGGGCGAAGCTGCAGAGATCACCATTGGCGTTGACGGATACACGGTTACGGAGATCACTGCCCGTGCATTCTACGAAAATCAGTATCTTGAAAAGATCGTGCTGCGCAACGGCTTGCTCAAGATCGGCGAATACGCATTCTACAACTGTCGCGCACTGACCGAGGTGATTCTGCCGGAAAGCCTTATCACAATCGACAGCTACGCATTCAGCCATTGCTCCGCGCTGACCGAGGTGATTCTGCCGGAAAGCCTTATCACGATCAACAGCAACGCATTCGGCAATTGCAGCGCGCTGACCTCCATCGTTGTCCCCTCCGGTGTACAATCGTTGGAAGACGGTGCGTTCCGTAACTGCTCTGCACTGACCTCTGTCGTAATCGCTTCCGATCAGATCACCGTCCTGAAGGAATCCACATTCAATCATTGCAACAATCTTGTGGAAATCACTTTGCCCGATAGTCTGACCGAGATCGGCAACTACGCTTTCTATAACTGCCATAACCTCAAGAGCGTGAACCTCCCCACAGGCTTGACCAAGATCGGCGAACACGCATTCTACAACTGCGATCAAGCAGATATCAAGCTTCCCATGGGCTTGATCGAAATCGGCGCGTACGCCTTCAACCAGACCGAGTTCAAGCATATTGAAATTCCCGCAAGCGTAACCGTAATCGGCGAATATGCCTTCAACTACGGTACCGTTTACGTACAAGCAGCAAGCAAACCCACCGGCTGGAACAAAAACTGGAACGGTGAGTACAGATCGGATTACGTCGTTTGGGGCATTGAAAAGCTGTATACCGATGCACAGGGCGTGACTTACGTGTTGTTTGCCGATCAAACGGCAACCATAATCGGATACACCGGCGAAGCAGCCAACCTCGTATTCAACGTGGACGGCTACGCGATCACAAAGATCGGTGCAGGTGCATTCCAAGGTAACTACAGCATCGAGTCCGTTGTAATTCCCGAAACGGTAACCGTGATCGGTGAGAATGCCTTCAGAGATTGTCGCGAACTTCGCAGCGTTACGTTGTCGAGCGCGCTGACAACCATTGAAAACTACGCATTCTACAATATTTCTTCCTTCGTTACCATCTACGTTTCCTCTGACATCAGTTATATCGGCGAATACGCCTTTAACTGCGGCAGCCTCTTCTGCAACGCACAGCAAGCACCTGCCGAATGGGCAGAAAGCTGGCACGGATACGATAATCGCGTAACGTGGGACGTTGCTGCATTCGTGACCGACGAATACGGTGTCACCTACGTAAGACTCAACGACGGCACGACCTATATTGCAGGCGTTAACGGTCATTCCGACGAGATCGTATTGGGCGGCAACCCCGACTTCCCCGTAACCGAGATCCCCGAACGCTTGTTTGAAAACAGAGCGGAATTTTCCAAGGTCACGATCGACCCGAGCATTCAGAAGATCGGCGCGTATGCGTTCCATAACAGCGGCATTACCGCCATCGTTTTGCCCGAAGGCTTGCAGACCATTGGAGAAAACGCATTCTACAATTGTTATAACCTGTCCGTCGTCACTCTCCCCGACAGCCTGCAGACCATCGAGCAGTATGCTTTCTACGGTTGCAACGCACACGTTCGCATTCCCGCTCAAGTGAAAGTGATCGGTGCATATGCATTCCAGAACTGCTATGCATACGTAACGGTTGCAGAAAAGCCCGCAGACTGGTCCTTCGATTGGAACGGTTATTACAACTACTCCAACGTAGCATGGAACGTCCCTGCAGGAATCTTCTGTCAGGCAGAGGACGGTACTGTCTACCTGTTGGACGAGAACGATATCGCCCACCTCTACTTCTATGACAAGAACTTGCTCGAGCTGACCGTTTCTGCTTACAAGAATTACGACACCGTCGTTCACGGTGTACAGGAAGGTAACGGAAACGTGCACAAACTGATCGTCGGTGAGGGCATCGTCAAGCTTGATACGTACGCATTCTATAACTGGTATAACCTGCAAGAGATCACGCTTCCCTCTACCTTGACCGAAATCGGTGCTTATGCATTCAGTGCGATCAACTTAGGCGTGTTCACAGTTCCGACCAACGTCACAATCGGTGAAAGCGCGTTCTCTCAGGGCGTGATGCTCGTCACGCTTACCGAAAAGCCCGAAAACTGGCACGACAACTGGTACAGCGGTTCTCAAAGCAACGTTTGCTGGGCGTTCAAGGAGTTCTACACCGACGAGCAGACAGGTATTACCTACCTGCTGACCAGCACGGACCTCGCTTACGTATACGATTACGACCGTGACCTGACCGAGCTTGTGATCGGCGGCATTGAAGGCTATGAGGTCATCGTACGCAATGTCTTCAACAACAATCAGAACATCGTAAAGGTCACGCTTCTGGAAGGCGTTATCTCAATCGAAGCAGAGGCGTTCTACAATTGCAGCAATCTGGCGCAAGTCGTTCTGCCCAACACCTTAAAGAAGATCGGTGAAAACGCATTCTGCGGCTGCTCTGCGCTGACCACGCTGATGCTGCCCGAAAGCGTCACCACCATCGACTACGGAGCATTCCAAAACACCTACGCACACATCTACCTGCCCGCAAGCGTTACCACCATTGGTTCTTATGCATTCAACAGCTGCTATGTATACGCAGCTATTGAAGCAAAGCCTGAGGGTTGGAACTACGAATGGAACAATTACTCTAATGAGAAGGTTGCATGGAACGTTCCCTCGGGATGGTTCATCACGACCGAAGACGGTAACACGTATCTGCTTTGCGATGATGGCACCGCTCACCTCTACTTCTACAACAAAGAGGTCGCAGAATTGACCATCAACGGCGCCCCCGGCTACAACACAGTCATTCACGGAACCGACATGAGCAGCAACAATTGGGTAGAAAAACTGACTATCGGCGAGGGTGTGACAAAGCTGGCCGATCACGCGTTCTACTACTGGCATAACCTCACGGAAGTCAGCCTGCCCTCCTCTTTGGTTGAAATCAGCTCCCACGCATTCTATAACTGTGATAATCTTGCAAGCATCAACATTCCCGAAGGCGTCCGGATCATCGGCGAGCATGCATTCTATGACTGCAACGCGCTGACCGAAGTCCTCTTCCCCACTACGCTGGACGAGATCGGCACGTATGCATTCTACAACGTGCCCCTCAATGCGCCCAAGATCCCCAAGAACGTAAACAAGATCGGCGCAAATGCGTTCAGCTGTTCGGAAATTTATCCGATGACAAGCTCCAAGCCCGAGGGTTGGGATGTGCTTTGGTACAATGGCATGTACACCAACGTATTCTGGGATATGCTGGAAATGTTCTACGACCAAACGACCGGCATCACCTACATCATTCATACCAATGGCACGGCAAGCATCTACACCTTTGACGGATCGGTTTCCGATATCGTGATCGACACAGTCAAGGGCTGCATCGTTACCAACATGTATCCCAATGTCTTTGCAAACTCCGCCATTACAAGCATCGTTCTTCCTGACACGCTCACTTACATTCCTGAATATGCGTTCTACCAATGCTATAATCTGACGAGCGTTGTATTCCCCAATGCGCTGACCTCCATCGGTGATTATGCGTTCCAGTACTGCCAAAATCTGCAAAGCGTCACGCTGCCGAGCACGTTAAAGGAGATCGGTGCAAGTGCCTTCTACCATTGCAACAGCAGCTACTTTACTGCAATCACCTTCCCCGCAGGCTTAACAACCATCGGCGATAGCGCATTCCAGTACTGCTACGCTCTGCAAAGCATCAATTTGCCCGACAGCGTTACGACAATTGGCGATGATGCATTCTATCAATGCCATAACGCTCAAATGTCCAAACTGCCGAGTTCCTTGATCTCGATCGGTGAACACGCATTTAATGGCGTACGATTCACCGATACCCTGATCATTCCCGAAAGCGTTACGACTATCGGTTACAACGCACTTCACGGAAGCGTCATCGTATTCCATGCATCCAAGCCTGAGGGTTGGCATGAAAACTGGCACAACGGCGACGATTCCGAGATCACTTGGAACGTCAAGGATATCTACGTTGATACCGCGTACGGCGTCACCTACCTGCTGTTCAACGATAACACGGCTTCCGTTATCGACTTTGATAACCGCCATACGACCGTTGAGATCCTCTCCGAGATCAACGGTTGCACCGTGACCAAGATCGCTGCTCGCGCATTCTACGGATCCGAAGAGATCGAGATCATCACGCTGCCCGACAGCTTGATGTACATCGGCAAAGAAGCCTTCTACAATTGTCTGTACCTCAAGCAGATCAACCTTCCTGAAGGCTTGAAGGAAATTGGCGCAAACGCATTCCGAAATTGCGATAAGCTGACCTCCATCACCATTCCCGAGAGTATCACCAAGATCGGTGACGGCGTATTCTACGATTGTAGCGAGCTGCAAAGCGTCACGCTGCCCAATTCGTTGACCGAGATCAGCAACAACGCTTTCAGCAATTGCGTCAAGCTGTCTGCGATCACCATCCCCACGAACGTGACTGTGATTGGTGAGGGTGCATTCTACAACTGCTGTGCACTGACCTCTATCGTCATTCCCGAAAGTGTGACTGAAATCGGTGCGTACGCATTCCAGTATTGCTCCGCTCTGACCTCTATCGTCATTCCCGAGAGCGTGACCACGATCGGCGAATGGGCATTCTATAATTCCGGATTGACCTCAGTCGTCATTCCCGACAGTGTAACCAAGATCGAACGCTATGCATTCAGCTGCTGCTACAGCTTACAGAGTGTCACGCTGTCCAACGGCTTGACCGAGATCGCCGAATACACCTTCTCGAGCTGCCACAATCTGACCGAGATCATCATTCCCAACAGCGTGACCAAGATCGGTGCAGGTGCGTTCGAGTCCGCAGGCTTGCAAATCGTCGTCATCCCCGAGTCGGTCACCACCATCTGCTCCTACGCATTTAGCACAGGCTACCTGCAAAGCGCCGTCATCCCGTCCTCCGTGACCACCGTGGAAGACTATGCGTTCACGAACGGCACGATCTACGTCTGCCATGCACAGAGACCCGAAAACTGGGCAGACAACTGGAATAGCACCGGCAGAAAAGAATTCGTCGTATGGAACTTTGATAAGTTCCATACCGACGAGCAGGGTGTTGTGTATGCTTTGACCAAGAACGACACCGCGTTGGTAATTGATTATCAAGGTACCGCAGCCGAGCTTGACCTGACGCTCGATGGCTATACCGTCACCGCGATCAACGCTGACGCTTTCCGCGATTGCGATACGCTCGTATCTGTCATCATTCCCGAAGGCGTAACCGAGATCGGCAATTATGCTTTCTATGATTGTAACGGTTTGACTACTGTTGTCATTCCCGAAGGCGTGACCGAGATCGGCAATTATGCATTCCGTTATTGCTACAACTTGACTTCTGTCTACATTCCCGGAAGCGTAACCGCAATTGGCAATTATGCATTCTATAATTGCAACAAGTTGTATTCCGTCGTCATTCCCGCAAGCGTTACCACGATTGAATATGGCGCATTTAGCTCTTGTGACAACACAATCATTGGCGTAGTTGCAAGCGAGCGTCCTGCAGGTTGGGACAGCAGTTGGGGCGGTAATTCCGATAAGGTTGTCTGGAATTGCGCAGGAATCTACACCGATGCTCAAGGAGTTGTATACGCTCTGCTGAACGACCAGACCGCCATCGTTTTGAGTTATGCAGGCACTGCAACCGAAATCGATCTGACACTCGATGGCTATACCGTCACCGCGATCAACGCTGAAGCTTTCCGCAATTGCGATACGCTCGTATCCATCGTCATTCCCGAGAGTGTGACCGAAATCGGTGCGTACGCATTCTACGACTGCGATAAACTGACCTCGGTTGTCATTCCCGAAAGTGTGACTGAAATCGGTGCGTACGCATTCCAGTATTGCTCCGCTCTGACCTCTATCGTCATTCCCGAGGGCGTAACCACGATCGGTGAATGGACATTCTACAAATCCGGGCTGACCTCGATCGTCATTCCCGACAGCGTGACCATGATCGAACGCTATGCATTCAGCGACTGCTACAGCTTGCAGAGCGTCACTCTGCCCAACGGTTTGACCGAGATCGCCGAATACACCTTCTCGATCTGCTTTAACCTGCGCGAGATTGTCATTCCCGATAGCGTGACCGAGATCGGTGAAAATGCATTCTATGAATGCAACAATCTGACCTCCGTCGTCATTCCTGAAGGTGTGACTACGATTGGCGAATATGCATTCTATTATTGCCATAACCTGACTGCTGTCTACATTCCCGAAAGCGTTACTACGATCGGTTCTGACGCATTTGTCAATTGCTGGAACGCAACCTTCTACGTAACTGCAAGCGAGCAGCCTGCAGGCTGGGATAGCAACTGGTGTGACAACTCCGTTCAGATCATTTGGAATTGCAAGGATATCTACACCGACGGCCAGGGAGTCGTTTACGCTCTGCTGAACGATCAGACTGCAATCGTTTTAGACTACGAAGGCACCGCAACCGAAATCTACCTGCCCCTTCTGATCGATGGCTATACCGTCACCGCGATCAACAAAGAAGCTTTCCGCAATTGCGATACGCTCGTATCTGTCATCATTCCCGAAAGCGTGACCATAATTGACAATTATGCTTTCTGTGATTGTAACGGTTTGACTACCGTTGTCATTCCCGAAAGCGTAATCACAATTGGCGATTATGCCTTTTCCTATTGCTATAGCTTAATCCAGATTATCATTCCCCAAAGCGTTACTACAATGGGCGATTCTGCGTTTGTCAACTGCGGAAATACAACCTTCTACGTAACTGCAAGCGAGCAGCCTGCCGGTTGGAGCAGTAACTGGGTCGATGGTTTTGACAGAATTATCTGGAATTTCAAGGAGCTCTACACCGACGAACAGGGAGTTGTATATGCTCTGCTGAACGATAATACCGCCGTTGTCGTGGGGTATGAAGGCACTGCAACCGAAATTGACGTGTCGCTTGATCTTGAAGACTATACTCTCACCGCAATCGGTAATAGAGCATTCTCCGGTTGTTATGGCTTGACCTCTGTCGTTATTCCTGAAGGTGTCACTATAATCGGCAATGATGCATTCTATTATTGTTATGGCTTGACTGAGATAGTCATTCCCGACAGTGTGACATCAATCGGTGCACAGGCATTCTATAATTGCTACAAGCTGACCTCTGTTGTCCTTCCTGAAGGCATCAAAACAATCAGTGATTATGCATTCTATAATTGTTACCACTTGACCGAGATAGTGATTCCCGACAGCGTGACCGAGATTGGTGAATATGCATTCTACGACTGCGACGGTTTGACTACTGTTGTCATTCCCGAGAGCATTACCGCAATTGGCGATTATGCATTCTATAACTGCTACAGTATGACTTCTATCATCATTCCCGAGAGCGTGACTACTATCGGTGAATATGCATTCTGTTATTGCGATAACTTGACTGCTGTCTACATTCCCGAAAGCGTAACTACGATTGGATATGCTGCATTTGTCGAATGCCCGAACGCAACCTTCTACGTAGCAGCCAGCGAGCAGCCTGCAGGCTGGGACAGCTACTGGACCAACTACACCCACAAGGTCGTCTGGGGCTACACCGCATAAGCAAATCCCAAGGCTGAAAAGTCAGCCACCCTCCCCATGGAGAGCGCAAGCTCTCCATGGGGATTTTTTTGAGCATTGTTTTTTGTGATCCCGCTTTTGCTTGACAAAGCAGGCGCGATTTGCTACAATATTATATAAAAGGTACGGCGAACGAAAGGAGGGTGCGCATGAAGCAATTCTTTGCAAAAAAATACGTGCAGGTCATTTTGCTGCACGTTGGTATATTGGCGGTCGTGGCTGTATTGTTCACACTGCTGTCATGGGCGTTTGACAGCACCTGCCCGACCTATGCCATCTTTGGCATTTGCTGCCCTTTTTGCGGCATGACGCGCGCGCACTTGGCGGCTTTGCGCCTTGATTTTGCGGCGGCGTTTGCCTATCATCCCGCGTTTTTTGCGGGCATTCCCTTTTTGTGGATGCTGTTTCACAAGGGACTTTTCGAGAAAAAGTGGCTGCAGGTGCTTTGGTGGGTGCTGACCGTAGGGTTTGGCGCGCTGCTTTTGGGCACGTATATTGCGCGCGTGATCATACACGGCGGATTTGACTTTTTTGCATAAAATACATCCCTTTATCCTGCCTTGCGATATTGACAAATACCGCCGGGCAGGATATAATTATATTGAGTATTTTTGTGCTTGGATCGGAGTATATTGCCATGCAACGACATAAAATGACCTTAGGTCAGGTATTTAACTTCAAGGACCCCAACGCGCGCACGCGCTGTATTTTAGTCATATCGGTCGCCCTTGAGGCAATGATCAACTACATCACCACCGGTGTTTTCTGGACCGAATTTTTGCGCGGCTACCACATGGAGCCCGCGCAGATCGGCATTCTCGCCTTCTCGCCCTTTATCGCGGGTCTTTTCGTCATCTTTGCGCCCTCGCTGCTCACGCGCTTCAAAAAGCGCCGCTTTGTGTTGGCTGTCTGCAAGCTCTTGTACTACGTGTGCAGCATTTTCGCGCTGACGCTGCTGCCGCATTTCATCACCAACGCCACTACGCTGATCATATGCATGTCGGTGCTGCAATTCGTTGCGTACGTATTCAACATCATTGCCGTTTCGGGATACGCTGCATGGCACGTCAAGTTCCTGCCCGAGCGTATGCGTGCGCATTACATGACCTTTAATCAGTTTGCCGCCGCCATTCTGCCCGGTATTTTGATGATGTTTGTGGCAATGTACGCGGACAAGATTGCCTCCATGCCCGCCGATCTGCTGGCATTTTGGGAGTTTGTGCGTCACTTTGGCTTTGCTTTGGGTATTTTGGACATCATTCTGCTCTCGCTGCCGCGCGAGGTGGATTACCCCGTCATTCGCGCACCCAGATTCCGCGACATTCTCACCATCCCCACCGCCAACAAAAAATACATGCTGGTCATGGTGGTGGTGTTTGCATGGCAGTTCTCGCTGTACTGCCACAACACCTTCCTGCAGGTCTACCTCATGGACACCATCGGTGTTTCCTATTTCCTGTATTGCTTTGTCATTTTCGTCTATCCCTTCTTCTTCCCCTTCTCCATGAAGTTCTGGCAAAACCGCATTTCCAAGACCTCGTGGCTGCGCGCGTTGGCACTTGCTCTCTTGATCGAAGCCCCCCTGCAGCTGCTCTACGCGCTCATTCGCCCCGATCTTGCCCCTTGGCTGCTTGTGACCATGCTGTTGGCGGTTCGTCTGCCCCAGCACTTCGCGGGCGTTGGGCGTAACTCCATCGTGGCGAACATGCAGTACGTCAACATGCCGCAGCACAACCGTACCTGCTACACCTCGTTTTATCAGATCGTGTTCAACCTCGGTGCGGCGGCAGGACTTTTGTTCGGCACGGCATTCGTCGCACTTTCCAAGAATTTTGCCCTGCCCCTGTTCGGCTACACCTACGAGGGCGGCATTCCGTGGCTGATTGCGCTTTCGGGCATCATTCAGCTTGGCATCGTGGCGTATATTCTGCTCATGGGCAAGCGCCTTGAGCCCGTGGGCGAGCAGACGGAGGTAGCATGAAATACAGAATTTTAAGCCTTTTACTGCTGTGTTGCCTATTGTTGCCCGTGCTTGCTTCTTGTCATGGGGACACACCGCAAACACAGCCCCACGATACGACCACCGAGACCGAGACCGAGACAGAAACCGAAACCGACGACGGCCGCACGGTAGTTGAGATCGTATGCCCTATCGCAGACGCAGTCACCTTTAGCGGTGGAGAGCTTGTGCAGGACGTAACAGACACCGATTTTGTGCCCGTGTCATTTACGGTGAAATTTGGTTATCTGTACGAGGGTTACGAGATCGACGGCGTGCTGTATACAGGCACCGAGATCGATGTGAAAAAGGTGACCAAGGACACCAAGGTCAATCTCGTGCTGGACTACGCCACGCGCGAGCTGCCCATCGTGCATCTGAACGTGGGGGATGCAAGCATTGCCTCGACCGAAGAATACGTGGACGTAACCTTTGACCTCGTCAACACCGACGAGGAGCTGCACGGGCTGACGGGTGGCATTCGCCTGCGCGGCAACTCCACCTCGGGATATCCCAAAAAGCCTTACCGCATCAAATTTGACCAAAAGCAATCGCTCTTTGGGCTACACGAGGCAAAGAGCTGGGTGCTGCTTGCCGAGTATCTTGACCCCTCCTGCATGCACAATTACACCGCATTCCACCTCGGTGCTGCCTCGGATGCGTTTGACTTTACGCCCACCGCGCATCACGTCAACGTCTACCTCAACGGCGAATACGTCGGTCTTTACACGCTTTGCGAGCAGGTGCAGGAAAACGAGGGACGCATGAATCTTGAGCAGACCATCACGCCCGACATGACCGACCTTGACCAGTTCAATTTCTACGTTTGCCTGGACGAGGACGTGCAATTTGACAAAAACGCAATCAGGGGTGAGCACTACTTCTACATTGCGTGGTGCAACAAGTATTTCACACTCAAATACCCCGAAAAGGCGGATTTTTGCTCGGACGAGCAGTTTTATTCGTTCTTTGAGCAGCTGGAAAAGCACTACAACAAGGTGCTTGACGCATTCCACGACGGCAACACCAAAAAAATTGAGCATTACGTGGACACCGACTCGCTGATCGACCATTTGATCATTGATCAGATCATGGGCGAGAGAGACCACGTGTGGAAATCCTTCTACACCTATCAGATCGCGGGCGAAAAGCTTGCGTTCGGCCCCATCTGGGATTACGATTACAGTTTGTACGTGCCTTGGACAGACGCGCCCAACGAGTACTATACCGTGGATAGCAAGATAGAATATTCTAACGAATTCTTCCGCGGTGTGGCACGCTCGGACGAGCTTTACGACATGCTTTGCGAGCGTTACCGGACCTACTATGCGGACGTGCTGGACGATTGCATTGACCACGTGCAGGACTACAAGAGCGGCATTTCCGAGTCTCTTGCCCTCAACGACGAGCGTTGGTACGCGGATAAGGACGATATTACCGAAAAGAATTACGATTTTCTGCTCAAGTTCCTCAAGAACAGAAAGAAAGTGCTTGATCGGGAGTGGAAATAATCACACACAAATCTCTTGACAAACGCAAAAATGCGTGCTATACTGAACAAAACACAAAAAGGAGCTATGGCAATGTCTGTATTCACTACTATTCTGAATACCGAAAACGTGCGCGGCATGTATCTCATGAATTGGGACAGGTCGGGCTTGTATTGTCATACCAAAATTTCGGTATAGTCTTTATTGGATTATAGATATTTAGGATATTGACGGTGCAAGTCGGATTGAAATTCGATTTGCACCGTTTTATTATTTGGAGGAGAGTATGGAAAGACTTGAAGCACTCAAAAATTACTACGAAAATCACGACGAACACGCGCGCCTTGGCTCACTACACGGTTCGGTGGAGTTTCTGACCACCGTACATTATATTGAAAAATACTTAAGACCCGGCATGACCATCTTGGAGATTGGTGCGGGCACGGGCAGATATTCGCATTATTTTGCGCAAAAGGGCTATTCGGTGGTCGCAGTAGAGCTGATGGAGTGCAACATCGAGACCTTTATGCAGAACACCAAGGAGGGCGAGTTGATCTCTATTTCACAGGGCGACGCAGTTGACCTTTCCGACTTCCCCTCGGACACATATGACATCACGTTATTGCTGGGACCTATGTATCACCTCTATACAGACGAAGATAAGCAATCCGCCCTTTCCGAGGCTGCACGCGTGACCCGTCCCGGCGGCACAATTTTCGCCGCATACTGCAACAGCGACATGACGGTTTATCAATTCTGCTTTGCGCGCGGCGGTATTCACAATCCGCAATACAAGGATCTGATCGATTATGACACCTTTGCGCTAAGCTCCACACCCTCAGAGATCTTTTCCCTGTATCGCAAGGAGAATATTGACGCCCTGATCAAGCCTCTACCGGTACGCAGACTACATTACGTGGGAGCGGATATGCTCACACACTATATCGGCAGCGCGGTGGATGCCATGGACGAGGAAACCTTTGCGCTGTATATGAAATACCACCTGTCCATTTGCGAGAGACGCGACATGGTCGGGGCGACAAACCACATTTTGGACGTATTGAGGAAGAAACGAATATGAACATCACGATAAAGAACACTGAGCCCTGCGAAGCAGAGGCTCTTGTAAGAATACAAAAAGCAGCTTTTATGCCGCTATACGAAAAATACCACGATGAGGGCAGCCCCGCTTTGCGCGGTGCGGACGAGCTGCTTTCGCGCATGACCCCAAACTACCGCACTTTTACCATACTGTGTGACGGAGAAATGGTGGGCGGAATCTTCTACCGCCTGCATGGCAAATACACGCCCGACAATTTTTTAGACGAGGGGGAATACTACCTCTGTCGCATTTGGATCGACCCAAAATACCAAAACAAAGGCATTGCCGCCGCAGCCATCTTGCTTTGCGAGCGGGAATTCCCGAATGCGCGACGCTTTTTCGTGGATTTTCCCATTGATATGGAGAAAAACAAACGCTGCTACCAAAAGGTCGGATTTTGCGACACAGGTGAGCGCAGACTCGGCGGCGAAAACCTGACGCTGGCACTTTACAAAAAGGAGATGGCACACGATCAAACACAGCTCCCCGTTTTGCCGGTTATTTATCCCGTAAAAGCAGAAGAACTCCCGGCGTGTCTGCACGTCATTCACCAAAGCTTTCAAACTGTCGCAGACGAATTTGGTTTGACGCAACAAAACTGCCCCAAACATACAAGCTTTATCCCCCTTTCCTTCCTCGAAACGCAAAGAACGTGGGGGTGGAAAATGTACGGGCTGTATACAGATAAAAAATTGATAGGATATATGTCACTTTCCAAAGAAAGTGAGGACGCGTACGAGCTGCACAACCTTGCCGTATTACCTGCATACAGACACAACGGCTATGGCAAACTACTGCTCGACTATGCTAAATCAACAGTAAAAAAACTGGGTGGCAATGCAATCAAAATCGGCATCATCGAAGAAAGCACGGTGCTGAAAAATTGGTACGAAGCCAACGGATTTGAACATATCGGCGCCAAGAAATTTGATCATCTACCGTTTACAAGCGGATATCTTGTATGGAAAGGAGCATGAACATGGAAAAAACGTTAGTCATCATCATAGGGCCGCACGCGGTGGGCAAAATGACGGTTGGGCAGGAGCTTGCCAAAATCACGGGATTGCGCCTGTTTCACAACCATATGTCGATCGAGCTCTCGCTCAAGCTGTTCGATTTCGGCACGCCTGAATATCGCGCGCTCAACGAAACCATCCGCAAGACGGTATTTGAGCAGTTTGCCACGGGTGATCTTCCCGGTTTGATCTTTACTTATATGGTGGATTTTGACGAGCCGCGCGAATTTATTTATCTCAACGAGGTCATAGAGCTGTTTTCATCGCACGGCGCGGACTGCCACGTGGTCGAGCTTTGCGCAGATTTTGAGGAGCGCATCGAGCGCAACAAGAGCGAAAACAGACTCGCGCACAAAGTGTCCAAGCGCGACCTCGAATGGAGCGAAGCAGAAATGCGCAGAACCACCGCCGAGCATAGACTCAATTCGCGCACGGGCGAGGTGCTGCCCTTTGAGAGCTATCTCAAAATAGACAATACCAATCTCTCCCCTGCCGAGACGGCGCAGATGATCAAGGAACGGTTTGGGATTGCTTGAAACAAGTGGGCGGCGTAACGCCTCCGCCCCGAGTGTCATCCTGAGCGGAGTATGAAAGCCCTCAGTTTTGCATCATGGTGCAGGCTCATTTTGGGGGCTTTCATGCGCAGTCGAAGTTTTGCATAGTGTAGCGGTATTTCGCAACAAATTGCGAAATGGCGCGAAACGAAGCAAAACCGACGAGGGAGTGCGTTTTTCGCACGACCGAGGAAGGGATCTCCGAGCGGTTTGTGACACGCCTGTTTGCGCTATGTAACATTTGTACATGATCGGTTTGGGGTTGCTTTGAAAATGCAACCAAGGCTAAATAGACATCGAGAAAGCCCTTTAGAGATCCCGCTGCGCGCGTTTCGCGCTTGCGGTTTTGCTCTATTCCGTATCCTGCTACGCGACGGATACTCCATTCCGCAAAACTTCGACTGCGTATGAAATCCCGAATAAAAAGAATTGCGCTTTGACACAAAATTGCGGGCTTTCATACTCCGCTCAGGATGACACTCGGGGGATGGTTGTGCTATAGCTGAAGAAAGCCGCCCCCTGCAAAGGTATACTATACACAAAAATCTCCTCCCTGCTAAAGCAAGGAGGAGATTTTTGATTAGATTTTACTCAACCACAACCACGCCGTCCTCTTTGACGGTGATGGTCATGCCGTCCTTGACGTAAGAGAGGAACTCGTCGCCAAGGCAATCGACAACGGGCATGCTCACGCCGTCTACCCAAACGTCTGCAAGCACCGCGCCTGCGGCTGCCAGCGAGTCGATATGGTTAGCAAACAGCATGCAAGCAGGCTGCTTGTGCAAAGCGCACGCGCAATACAGTACCAGACCGCCCGTGGTCGAGCCAATGGTCTGGGGCAGGCACAAAGCCTTGCCGATCATGCTCTTGCCGTGCAGATCTGCGTTATTCTGGTCACCGCACTTGACCTCTTTGTCGCCAAACTGCAGCGCCATCTGGAAGGATGCCAGCGTATTAAAGCCCTGCGTGGAAACAAGTGCCTCTGCCTTGACCTCGCCGGGGGTGACTACTCTACCCTTAAATTCTCTCATGCCTTGTTACCTCCCGTAATAGCCTCCAAGATCTGCTCGTCGCGGTAATATCTTGCGCTGGTGTAGGTGCGCAGCTTATTGGACGAGGTGATGACGGGCATCTTTTTGCAAAGCGGATTGTTCATGTACATCAAAGGACAGATATACGAGGTGATAACGCCGGTTGCCTTGAGTCTTGCGGCATACTCGGTCGCATTAAACACCTCCAGCACGCCGGGAGCGGCGGTCAGCACGGTGGGGATGACCACCTTGCTCTTGCCGTTTGCTGCAAGTGCTGCTTCAATATTCTCGGTCCAGGTCTTGAGCTGCTCCAGAGAGAGGTGCGGACAGCCGACAAAGCAAAGCTTGGGCGTTGCATCCTCCTTCTTCCACATCATAGGATACTCGCTCTGCACTCTTGCAAGCTCCGCGTCGTCAATGACGTACTCGCGCGCACCCTCGGCAATCAGAGCCTCGCCCGATTCCTTTGCCTCGGGCGTCAGGTTTGCAATGTGGTAAAGACCGACTGCACCGTTGGAAGCGGTTGCCGCGCCGAAGTCCTTGAGGTAAGAGCAAGCAGCATCGTTCAGCTCATTGCCGATCCATGCGTCAAGTCCTACTACGTAAGGCACGTCCTCCATGACCTTCATACCGATAGCGGAGCCGAGGAGCTGCGCCTCGGGCTTCTTGGTGGTCTGAACCTTGACGACCCAAGTAGCCTTTCTGCCCTCGTCGGTAAGCAGACCAAAGTAAGGCACGTAGCCCACGATGGAGCCCATAATATCGATAATACCCGAGTTACGGTTGCAGCGCGCACCCAGCACAGAGTTTGCGTACACGACCGCCGAGGACTCTGCCCAGGACAGCACGTCGCCCTTCTTAGGCTTATTGCCCACCTCATCCATGTAGCAAGCGCAGGTGAACGCCTTGTCGTCCTTCAGACCCAGCTCGTGCAGCTGCTTTTCATAGAAATCCTGCTTGGTGTACATGAACTTGTTGAACACGAAGTTCTGCAGGAAGTTCGCGGGTACGTTCTTATCCAGGGGTCTGGGGTCAACCGAGAACTTCTGTCCCGACATGACGCCTGCATCCAAAAGCTGCTGCATCAGGTCGTATACGGGAGACATGACCTTCAAACCGAACGAGGTTACCAGATGGTTATATTCCGAGGTGATGGGCACCAGCTTTTCAGCCTCAAATGCATCACCGTACATGACAAGCGTTTTCATGACCTTGGCAAGCGTTTCGCCCTGCTCGCCGTCCAAAATCGCCTGTTGTTCTTTTGTCAGTATCATAGACGTATATCCTTTCCATTACAATTCAATTCGATTTTCTTCGCGCGCGAAGAAAATCTACCACAACCTTCGCTGCAAGCGAACATATCACTCGCCGAAGGCGAATATCACTGTGCCCAAGGCACAATATCACTTGCGCAAAGCGCAAATATCACTGCAATGAAGCTCTATCAGAGCTTCATTGCAACGTCCCACGCGCCCCAGATAACGGTACGCAGGTTACCCACAGCCTTGGCGTCACCAATCACGTGTACGCCCTTGGTAGCCACGGGTGCGGGATTATAGCCAACAGAGAGAATGACGGAATCTGCCGCAATATCCTCGGTGGTGCCGTCCTTGTGCTTGACAGTTACACCGTTTTCGGTAATTGCCGAAACGCCGGTCTCCAGCATAACGGGTACCTTGTTGGTCTTGAAGAAGTCACGCAGGTAAGAGGTATTTGCCAGGCAAATGCCCTTGGTGGTGATCAGGTCGTCCTGCATCTCCACAATGGTGGGTGCCTTTCCCTGCAGGTACAGCTCGTAAGCGATCTCACAGCCGGTCAAGCCACCGCCGATGATGACAACCTTGTCGCCAACTTGCTTGTTGCCAAGCAGGAAGTCAACAGCCTCGATCGAACGCTCTACGCCGGGGATCGGGATGCGCTTTGCCACAGCACCGGTTGCCACGATGACCTCGTCGGCATCCAGGGACTTGACGTCCTTGACCTCGGTATTGAACTTGACCTCAATGGGATGCTTTGCCATCTCGCGGATGTACCAAGCGATCAGGTCGCGGTCCTTTTCCTTATAGGAGGGCGCAGCTGCAGCAATGAACACGCCACCCAGCTTGTCGCTCTTTTCGTACAAAGTGACCTTGTGGCCGCGCTTTGCACATACGATAGCAGCCTCCATACCGCCGATACCGCCACCGATGACGGCGATCTTCTTTGCCTTCTTGGCAGGTGCGATATAATATTTCTTGGACTGCATGGTCTCGGGATTGATGGCACAGCGGGAAAGACCCATGGTGTCGGTCAGATCCTGCGTGTTGGCATGACCCTTGGAGGAGGAGAAGTTGAAGCAAGCGTTATGACAGCAGATACAGGGCTTGATGTCCTCGAGTCTGTCCTCGATCAGCTTGGTGATCCACTCGGGGTCAACCAGGAACTGACGAGCTACGCCCATTGCGTCGATCTTGCCCTCGGCAATTGCAGCAGCACCCACGTCGGGCTCCATTCTGCCCGCGCAAACCACGGGAATGTCCACAAACTTCTTAATGTGCGCGACGTCCTCAAGGTTGCAGTTCTGGGGCATGTACATCGGCGGATGTGCCCAGTACCAGGAGTCGTACGTACCGTTATCGGCATTGAGCATATCGTAGCCCGCATCCTGCAGGAATTTCGCTGCCTTTTCGGACTCTTCCATGTTTCTGCCAACCTCTACGTAGTCCTCACCGGGCATTGCACCCTCGCAAAAGCCCTTCATCTTGGACTCTACGGAATAGCGCAGAGAAACGGGGTAATCCTCGCCGCACGCTTCCTTGATCGCCTTGACGATCTCGGCAGCAAAGCGGTAACGGTTCTCAAAGCTGCCGCCGAATTCGTCGGTACGCTTGTTAAAGAACTCGATTGCAAACTGGTCAAGCAAATATCCCTCGTGTACTGCGTGTACCTCCACGCCGTCTACGCCTGCATCGCGGCAAAGCTTTGCAGTCTTGGCAAATGCCTCAATGATCTCGTGGATCTGCTCCACGGTCATCTCGGGGCAGATGATATCGTGTGCCCACCTCGACGGCTGGGGGCTGGGGCTGGCAAGCTCGTGATTGGTGTCCAGTATGGGCTTGATCAGCGTACGGGTGAGCTTGTTCTTGTGCAAAGGAGCTACCAGCTCGGTGATCGCCCAAGAGCGACCCATGCCTGCGGTCAGCTGAATGAACAGCTTGGCGCCCGTCTTATGGATCTCGTCCATAAATTCCTTCAGATCCTCGAACATCTTGGGGTTCTGGTACAGATACTTGCCCCAGAAGGTATCGCGGATGGGTGCAATGCCGGGGATGATCAGACCAACGTTGTTGTTAGCGCGCTCCAAGAACAGCTTGGCAGCTTCCTTGTCAAAGTGGCAGCCGGTCAGCCCAAACCAACCGAACAGCGACGTGCCGCCCATGGGGCACATGACGATGCGGTTTTTGATCTCGACGTTGCCAATCTTCCAAGGCGTAAATAACGCTTGGTACTTGGGATCGGTTTGTTGATTCATAACGCTTCTCTCCTATTGTATAAAAATTTTTATTTTTTCGTTTCTTCGGACCGTCGGGGATATCGAAAGTAATTCATTTAATTCCCCGAAAACGGATAAGCAAACATTACAGATGCACGCTGCTAAGGCGTCCCCCGAGGGGAAGCTGTCGCCGTAGGCGACTGAAGGGGAGTTGCGGGCTAAACGGTACGGTTGTCTGTTTGGATGCTACGCTTTCCAACCTAAGTTTGCGCATTCCCCTTCAGTCGCTGCGCGACAGCTTCCCCCCGGGGGACGCCTTTATAACGCACGTCCGTATCGTTTTGTTGCCCGTCATAAACTTAATTATTGCCGGGATCTGTAAATCCTTTATTTTCCCACGCAAAAATGCGCGAAAATGCCCGCGACTACGTCCTCGGACACGGCTCTGCCGTCCACCTCGGCAAGTGCCTCTGCCGCCTGCTCGACGTCCGAGCAGCAAAGGTCAATGGGAAGTCCGATCTCGATAGCGGAAAGTGCCTGCTCCAGCCGCTCGCAAGCCAAGATCAGCGCGGCATGCTGGCGTGCGTTTGCCACCACGGCATCGTGGCGCAGGTCGATCGCACCGTCAATAAACATCTGCTCCACCGTTTCCACAAGCGCGTCAAAGCCCTCGCCCGTCATAGCGGACAGACAAACGGTCTTTCGCACGCTCGGTGCCAGTCTTGCCTGCAGGGAGGAAACCTGCTCATGCGTTGCCGCGTCGGTCTTATTCAGCACACCGATCACGCAGCCCACATGGCATGCAAGCTTATTCAAAAGTGCCTCGTCCTCGTCGGTCAAGGGTGCACACGCGTCAAACACGGCAAGCACCAGCTCGGCACTCTCAAGGTGCTCCAAGGCACGCGCAATACCGATCTGCTCCACGCGGTCGTCAGACGCGCGCAAGCCCGCGGTATCGTGCAAGCGCACCGTCACGCGCCCAATGGCTGCCGTCTCGGTCAGCACGTCACGCGTCGTGCCCGCAATATCGGTCACGATCGCCGCTTCCCTGCCTACGATGCGGTTATACAGCGAGCTCTTGCCGCCGTTTGCCTTGCCCACGATGACCGTGGGAATACCCTCGGCAACCGCGTGTCCCGTGCGGTAGGTATCGGCAAGCTTGCGCGTTTTTTCAAGAGCCGCAGTCAATGCTGCCGCGATCTGCTCGCGGCTCATGTCCGCAAGATCCTCATCGGGATAGTCGATGACTGCAAAGATGCTGGACAGCACCAGGCACAGCCCCTCGTATATTTCATTGGTCTTTTTGCTAAGTCCCCCGCGCATGCCCGCGCCCGAAAGCAGCATCTGCTCGCGCGTGCCCGCTTCCAAAAGGTTGCCGAGCGCCTCGGCAGCCGAAAGACCCAGCTTGCCGTTGATAAAGGCGCGCTTGGTAAACTCGCCCGCCTCGGCAGGTCTTGCACCTGCCGCCAAAAGGCTGGTCAACACGGTCTCGGTGACCAAAACGCCACCGTGGCAGGTGATCTCCACGGTATCCTCGCCCGTAAACGAATGCGGTGCGCGGAACACCACCGCCATGCCGTCGTCCACCTGCGTGCCGTCGGCAGCGTCCATGATGCGCCCGTACGCCATATAATTGGCAGCAAGATCGCCAAGTGCCTTGCCGCTCGCAGGCAGAAAAACCCGCCCCGCGATCTCCACAGCACGCTCCCCGCTGATGCGCAAAAGCGCAACACCGCCCTTGCCGTACGGGGTGCTTACAGCAGCAATGGTATCCGTAATCATACTTACCTCCATGCCGCCCGTGGCGGCGAAAACAGTTTTGAAAGTTCTACTTAAAATGGATCAAAAACCATTTTAAGTTGAGCTTTAGGCGTGAATGGTAAAGCTCGCGGATGGATCAACAAAACTTTCACGCCAATTCCTCGATTTTACATAATATATCATTTTAATTATAAACCATTTTTCGCGGTTTGTCAATCGGGGATTTGCAGACATGGGGATCTGTTCCATATTTTGTCACAAAAAAAATACGGATTTTAGGTTGACAACATCCTAATATTTGTGTATAATATATGTGTATATCATGTGGAGGTGTATTCATGAACATCAATACGAATCAGATCGTTTCCATCTCGGAAGCAAACCAAAACTTTTCCCGTGTAGCCAGAATGGCGGATAAGCACGGCGAACTTTATATTTTCAAAAATAATAAACCGAAATATAAGCTTGTAGATATCGAAAAAGATACCACGATCGAAATGACCGATGATGAAAAGATAGACTTTGTGGCTGCGCGCATTTTGAAGCAATACCGCCGCGCATTTGAGGAATTGGCAAAATGATTAAGTTCAGTCAAGAAAAGGTGCTTCTTCTGCACAAGCTGATTACAGAAGAAACGGGTGGCGACCCGAACGTGCGTGATATTGCCCTTCTCAATAGTGCGCTGGAATCGGCATTCGCAACCTTTGACGGTCAGGAATTGTACCCCACCAAACAAGAAAAAGGCGCAAGATTGGGATTTGCATTGATCTCCAATCACGCATTTGTGGATGGGAACAAAAGAATTGGCATGTACGTGCTGCTGACCTTTTTAGAAACCAACGGAATCAAGCTCCGCCCTACCAACGAAGAGGTTGCACGCGTTGGACTTGCCGTGGCGGCGGGGGAAATGAAATACCCTGAATTGCTTGAATGGATTCTTGAAAACGAATTTTAATTTTGTATAAAAGACGGTATCGTCAATTGGCGATACCGTCTTGCTTTTTATTCATTTTCCGTATTCTTTGCCTTCTTGAACACAAGGAATTTGCCGATGATATAATTGGCAACGATGTTGCACACCGAGGCGACACCCATGGCGAACAATTCAATGGCGGCGCCGCGATATGCGGTGACGTCCACGGTCAGAATTTCCGGATTCTCAGGCAGGATCGCGCTCAGAGCCAACGTGATGCCCAGATTGAGTAACCACTCAAACAGCACGAAGGTGACAAGTCTGCCGCCGAAAAATTCCGCCATCTGTACCCAGATATTTGCCTTTTTATCCGCATCCTTGAACACGTAGGCGCGGTTGGTGAAGAATGCAAACAGTACGGCGCAGATCCACGAGATCACGCTGGCAACCGTGAACAGCACGGTATACTGCACGCTCAACTCGTCTTGGATGGAGAAGATCGCCTTACCCGGCCACAGAATGCCAAAGCGCACGATCCAGCTCACCGCCGTGGTCAGCACGCCGAACACCAGATACATGACCGCTTCCTTGGTGGTCTTTTTTGTGTTATTTTCCATAAAAAATCTCTTTACTTATTACTTATTGATTTGATAGGTAGTGCCCTCGCGGGAGTCGATCAGCGTCACGCCCTTGTCAAGCAGATACTGACGGATGCGGTCTGCCTCGGCAAAGTCCTTTGCCTTCTTGGCAGCGGCTCTTTGGTCGATCAGCGTCAGAATTTCAGCCACAAAGGGATCCTGCATTGCCTGCTCGCGGGCAGCCTTTTCCTCCGCTTCCTTCTCTGCGCGACGCTTATCGGCGGTCTGCACCAATTCCAAAGACAGCACCGCGTCAAAATCGTTGAGCAGCGCGCGCTTGGTCGCGTCGTTGTACTTTGCCTTGAGCACGTCGTAAACGGCGGTAATTGCAAGAGAAGTATTGAGGTCGTTATCCAGCGCCTTTGCGAAGTTTGCCTTGCCCTGCGCGAACGCCTCTGCGTCCACCTCGCCCTCGGTCGAGAGCTGCATGACGCGCGCGATCAGCTTTTCGTAAGCGACCACCGCGTTGTCAAGGTTCTCCCAAGAGAAGACCAGCGACTTGCGGTAGTGCGACTGCAGGCAGAAGAGTCTGTAAGCCAGCGGATCGTAGCCCTTGCTCTCCAAGAGAGAGACGGTCAAAAACTCGCCCGAGGACTTGCTCATCTTGCCGCTGTCGGTATTGAGGTGCAGCACGTGGAACCAGTAATTGCACCACTTATGACCCACGTACGCCTCGCTCTGCGCGATCTCGTTGGTGTGGTGGGGGAATGCGTTGTCAATACCGCCGCAATGGATATCGAGATACTCGCCAAGGTACTTCATGGAAATACCCGAGCACTCAATGTGCCAGCCGGGGTAACCGATGCCCCAAGGAGACTCCCACTTGAGCTCCTGGTCGTCAAACTTGGACTTGGTGAACCAAAGCACAAAGTCTGCCTTGTTTCTCTTGTTCTCGTCCTTTTCTACGCCCTCACGAACGCCCTCGGCAAGATCATCCTCGGAAAAATCGTTGAACACGTAGTATTTATCCAGCTTTGCGGTGTCAAAATAGATGTTGCCGCCTGCCTCGTACGCATAGCCCTTGTCCAAAAGCCCCTGTACAAGATCGATAAACTCCTTGATGCAGCCGGTTGCGGGCTGTACGATGTCGGGCGTCTTGATATTCAGCTTTTTGCAATCTGCAAAAAACGCATCGGTATAGTATTGTGCGATCTCCATCACGGTTTTATGCTCGCGCTTTGCGCCCTTGAGCATCTTATCCTCGCCCTCGTCTGCATCACTTGTCAGGTGTCCGACGTCGGTGATGTTCATGACGCGCGTCACGTCATAGCCCGCATAGCGCAAATACTTCTCGAGCACGTCCTCCATAATGTAGGTACGCAAGTTACCGATGTGCGCATAGTGATACACGGTAGGTCCGCAGGTATAGATACTGACCTTGCCGGGCACGTTGGGCACGAACTCTTCTCTTTTATGGGAAAGCGAATTATATAAAATCATAATAAAATACCGTCCTTATCTGATAGTGGTTTGCAGCATGCGCACGAGCGTACGCGCAGCACCCTGCGTGTCGGCAGCCAATTGCTCGCGGGTCTTGTCATACATAGGCAGGTGCGAGGTCTTGGTCTCAAAATCAAGCACGCCCTCGTAACCGACCGCGCGCAGTCCTTTGACCACGTCCGCCCAGTCGATCTGTCCCGTCAAGGGCACAAGGTGCGCGTCCGAGCCGTCGTTGTCGTGCAGGTGTACAAGTGCCAGCGTGTCGCCCAGCAGCTCAATTTCATGGGATTGCGCAAGTCCTGCCGTGTGGGCGTGACCCGTATCCCAGCAGGTGGAAATGCCCAGCTTATGGGCAATTGCCTTGATCTCCACGGCGCGACAGCCGTACAGGTGATCGTGCTCGCTTTCCTTGGTGCTTGCCATGTTCTCAACCGCAAGCGCCACGCCCAGCTTCTTGGCTTTTTCGCAAAGTGGGGTCAGATAGGCGATGTTCTCCGCGAACCAATCCTGCTTGGAGGTGCGGCTTGAATGGCGCGCTACAGGGTGAATGACCGCAAGCGGAATGCCCATCAAGTGCGCAGCCTCAATGCCGCGCGCCTGCTCTTGCGCAAAGCGTTTCATGGCGAGCTGATCATCGGGAGAAGGCATATAGAAAGGCAGGTGGCACACGGGCAAGGCAATACCAAGAGCCTTGGCACGCGATGCAGCGGCATACAGCACGCTCTGCCAAGCGTCATCCAAAAGCGCGATATTTTCAAGCGACACGTCAGCGGCGACAAATCCGCAATCATGCAGATTCTGCAGCGACGCAGACAGCGAATAGCGTCCGTCGGGACACCAGCCGTAAAAACGGGTGGGCACGCAGGGCGTCAGGGGCTTTGCAATCATAGCACCTCTCCTTTCTTGAACTTCATCTTTATATTATAGCAAGTTTTTTTCTGTTTGTCAACCGTATTCGTCTTAATGCAACCAACTCAATCGATGAAAAGTTTTTGCGTCGCTTTTTTCAAAAAGCGACCGGGCTCCAAGGGCAGCGCCCTTGGTCGCGCCCGCAGGCGCGAAATTTTCTCGGCGTTTCTTTTTTGTGAAGCAACTTCGCGCAGCGAAGTAATTTCTTCTGCGCCTGAGGTGTCAAAGAAAAAAGTGGGGAATGGCTTAGGTTACGTAACATTGAGAAAATTCTCTCCGTTCTTTTTGAGCAAGGAGCTGCAAAAAGAACCAAAAACAGGGTTTTGGGGTTTCGCCACTGCGGTGGCGACGAGGGCTTCGCGCCCTCGACCTGCGCCGCCTTTTGAAAAAGCCGGGCGAAAACTTTCATCTGTTTTATGCTTGGCCCGTGCGCATCCAGCTTTGTGCGCGTCCGATCTTTTCGCCTTCGGTCAGCAGTCCTGCGCCCGTGAGCATATGCAACGCGTAATACGCATTCCTGCCCCGCTGCCCCGATGCCTTTGCATACTGCGCCGCCGTAAACCGCTCGGGCAAGCTATCCGGCAAAAACATGCGAAAATCCTCTGTTTTTTCCAAGATCACCGTGCCGCACAGCGCGGTGGGGATCTTTTCATACCTTGACGCACGCGCCTTTTTCTCCTTGCCGTAGCCGTCCAGCAGCCTGTATTCCTCAACTTCCAAAAGCAGCAGCTCAAAGCGCAGCCTTGGGTTTTGCAAATGCTCGCGCAGCCAGTAAAGCTCGCTTGCCACCGCCTCCGGTCTTGTCACGTGCGGCTTTGCCGACCGCTTCTGCACCGTGCCGCTCTTGGGATCGATCCAGTTGATGTGCTTGCGGTACGGCACGGGCACGACAACCGTGACCAGATACGGCGTATTTTTCATATACCACGCAATTTTGTCACGCATGGGATACATGCTGCCGGTCTGGATCTCCCAAATATTTCTGCCGCGCAGCACGTCGGCAACGTATCCCACGCCCCTTCTGCCCTCTTGCACAGCGTCGGGCAGCACGTCCTTGAGCTTGATTTCATGGCAGCTCTCGTCCGCACAGATATAGTTTTTCAAGATCGCGTGCATGCGTTTTTCCGAAAGCGTGCCGATGCCGTCCTCCAGGTGCACGCCGCGCACTACGTAAGAAAGGCAGATTTCTGCAAAGCGCAACGCGTCCGCGCGTGTCAGCGCGTTATCTTCTATGGGTAACCGTTCCTTTTTTGCCATATTCTGCCCCTTTCCGCACCGCATGAAATACGCTTTGCTAATCATACTAATTTTATCATAAAAATTCAATTTGTCAACCTTTCGCACAATTATTACAAAGCATGACTTGCCCACCTTGCGGGCATGATAAATGCGGAACCATTCCACATTCACAATACAAAGGACGAATATTTCCATGAAAATCAAAATCAAACAAATCGCAAGCTTTGCGGCGGTGGCTGCCTCGCTGATCCTTATGCTGGGCGCTTTGGGCGTTGATCTGCCCATGATCTCCGCATCGGCGGCTCCCGCCTCGGCAGCCACCGCTGAGGTGCGCCTCTTGCCGGGCGGCATGCCGTTTGGCGTGAAATTCTCGACCGAGGGCGTGCTGGTGGTCGGCTTTTGCGACGTGGACGCAGAGGGCGGCAGCATCAACCCCGCCTATGCGGCAGGGCTTCGCACGCGCGACGTCATTACCTCTGTTAACGGCAAACAGATCGCAGACGCAGCACAGTTTGGCACTATGGTTGCTGACGCAGGTGCAAGTCCGCTGACGCTGACCTATAAACGCGCGGGAACATCCCACTCGGCTACCCTCACCCCCGCCAAATCGGTCTCCGAAAACAGATATAAAACCGGGCTTTGGGTCAGAGATAGCGGCGCAGGCATCGGCACGGTCACCTTCATTGAGCCCCAAACGGGCGCGTTCGGCGGCTTGGGGCACGGCATTTGCGACCAGGAAAGCGGTGCGCTTGTCGGCATGACGCGCGGTGTGGTATCAAGCGTGACCATCAGCGGCGTGCAAAAGGGCGTTTCGGGTAAGCCGGGCGAGCTCAAGGGCTACTTCGGTACGACCAAGACCGGCACGCTGCTTGCCAATACCGATTGCGGTGTGTTCGGCATTTTTTCGCAAAAGCCCATCTCCAAGCAAAGCGCACTCCCCATCGCGCACCGCAATGAGGTCAAGGAGGGCGAGGCGCACATTCTGTGCACGCTGGACGAAAATGGTCCCTGCAAATACACCATCCGCATTTCGGATATCGACAAGAGTGCAAGCGGCTCCAAGTGCTTTACCGTCAAGGTCACCGATCCCGCGCTGATTTCCAAAACGGGCGGCATCGTGCAGGGCATGTCCGGCTCTCCCATCATTCAAAACGGCAAGCTGGTGGGCGCGGTCACCCACGTGCTGATCAACGACCCTGCCACCGGCTACGGCATCTTTATTGAAAACATGTTAAACGCCGCAAAGCAGCCTCTGCAAAACGCAGCGTGACACTTTTTAATATCAAAAAGAACAGGCAGCACCCGTGGGTGCTGCCTGTTCTTTTTTGTGATCGATACGCAAAATCAATCCTTCTTCTTGCCCAAAGTCAGTGCGCCAAGAGCAATGACTGCTGCAAGTGCGGCAGATGCCATTGCGGACTTACAGCCGCCCTTCTCTGTTTCAGTCTCTGCTTCGGTTGCAGGAGCAGCGGTCGTGGGCGCCTCGGTTTCGGGTGCCTCGGTTTCGGGTGCCTCGGTCTTTTGGGGCGCTGTGGTGATCTCCTCGCCTGCGTGCGCATACGCCTCCTCCTCGGTCTTAAAGAGCGCGATCTCACCAACAGTCATGTATGCATCTTCTGCTGCACCCTCGTACTCAATTGCCCAGTCAAGGCGCACCGTAATGGGCGTGCCGTCGGCAAGCCAGCCGTTACAATAGCTCAGATCAAAGATCATATACTGCCATTCCCCGTTCGGCTCGCAATATCCCGGAACAATATCCGCAACGGCTTGCGCACTGGAAGCATAAAGCTCACATTCTCCTGTAGTTCCCGCAGCCTTAGCCTTGATGACCATATACGTATATTCCTCGCACGAAAGCGGCTGGGCATTGACCTGCGACGCGTACTTTTTCAGATTGATGGTCACGTGCGGATCGGGCACGTCCGCTGTCACACCGGTCAGACGCGCACCCTCCTCGGTTGCCTCGATGACGGTTTGGCTCGGTGCCATATAGGCATCGTTGATCAGCTGCTCGGTCCAGTAATTATACACGTTGTTCTGTGCCAGCATCGGCTCACCGGAGCTGCCTGCAGAGTCACCGGTACCAATTTCGCTTTTGTAATAAAGAGATTCTTCAATATCCAGATAGTTCATGGTGAAACGGATCTCTGCAATAGAGCCGCAGAACAGACGGCGGATCATACCCTCGGGGTGCACGGTATTCATATGCACCTCGCCCTCGCCCGACTTTCTGCCTACGCCTACCTCCCAGCCGAAGAAATCATCGGTGGAGAACAGCTCGTTGTTCTTGGCAGCGGCATACACCTGCTTGCCGTTGACGTATATTTCGGTATACGTGCCGTCGCTGGTCACCATGTAGTGATACCATTGCTCACCGTAGATCTGGCCGTTCATGATCTCATAATTGGTCATCGCCTCCTCTGCGTCCACGTGCAGATACTGCAAGCCTACCGTACCGTCGGTGCTGATATATCCATCCGAGGAGCCGGTAATGTGCTCAGTCAACGCCATGGAGAAGGAGGGCTCGTTCAGGCTTTCTACCAAGCCTTGACGGGAGAAAATACCGGTATAACGGTTATAGTTGTTATTCCATTCTCCGTCGATCTTAAAAATGACCTCAACCGTCCAGCCTTCCGTGCTGTCCACCATGTTCAAGGGAGCGGCGTCAACGGTCTGAAAATACTTGCCCGACGTATATGCGCCGGTGTAGGTGGTTTTGGAGGAATCGTAGGGGTCTACGGATTTTGCCAGATCCCAGGTGTTGCCGAAGCGAAGCGAGGAGCTTGCCGTATAAGCGTTATCCGCGCCAAAGGTCACACCCTCATCCCATTGGAAGATATCCAGCTGATTGCCAAATCCCTCAAAGCGGACCTCGAGATCGTTGCCGTTGCCGGTCAAGTCAATGATGGTCAGATTATCATCCTCTACGCTGCCCTCATAGCAGCCGGGCTCATTTTGAAACTTCCAGTGTGCGGCAACCTCGTTTTCGCTCTCCTCTTCCTCTGCAAAAGCAGACAGAGAGAGTACCGCCATGCCAAGCACAAGTGCCAAAAGAGCAGACAAAATACGATTGATCGTTTTCATGCTTTCATCCTTTCGTTGTAAACAATATTTCGGTATCAGCCTTTGCGGCTATGTGTTCATTGTATCACATTCTTTACGAATGCGCAATACCCCCGGGCGAGTTTAAACATTTTCGGCAAAATGTCCATCGCAAGAAAAAAGGCAGCACCCGTGGGTGCTGCCTCTGATTGTATTGACTTATTCGTACTTAATGGTAATGCGCTCCATGATCAGCTTTTCGATCTTGCCGAACAGTGCGCTTTCCTTGATGGCGTCGTCGCCCATCTGCTCGCGGATATACTCGGCGGTATAGTTATACTGCTTGTAGTACTCTACCAGATAGTCAAGCTCTGCCTTGAACTCCTCGTCGGAAATCTGCTCAATGCCCTCGACCTCGGCAATCGCGTGCACCAAAATGCTCTGCTGCACCGTCTTTTGGCACTGCTTGGTCAGCTCAGCCTTCCAGTCAGCTCCCTTTTCAAGTCCCATGTAGTCCACGGCAAACTCGTCCAGCGAGGAATAGCCGTACAGCGTCTTATAGTATGCGTAATAGGATTCAAACTCCTTGATATAGGAATTGTAATACGACTCGACCTCTCCCTCGGGATAAGCGGTAAAGGTCAGCTTGCCCATCAACTGCTCCATAGCGCGTGCATACGCCTCCTGCTCTGCAGCTGCAAGTGCGGATTCTTCCATGCTCTTCTTGATGCTTGCCTTGTACGCATCCACCAAAGCGCCCTCCACGTCGGGCAGATCCTCGCCCTCGTGCTTATACTTAAGCGTTTCCTCCACAAACTTGTCGGTCAGTTCGGGGACATCATACTGCACTACGTACTCAACGACCACGTAAAAGATCGCGTCCTTGCCCGCAAGGTCTTCCTTGTAGTTTTCGGGGAAGGTCACGTGCACGGGATAGGGATTATCCTTGCTTGTTTCGTTCGGCACAACACCGATCAGCCCCTCTTCAAAGCCGGGGATAAAGCTGCCCGAGCCGATGCCAAGTCCGTAAGGGGTCTTGTCATCCATGTTAGAGCCGCCGTCAAACGCAACGCCGTCCACCTCACCGCGGTAGTAGATGTACGCCTTATCGCCGTAGCGAATGGGCTGATCCTTGACCTGCGTGGTACCGTTAGTAGCGGTTGCGTACTTGTACATCATGCTCTTGAGCTGCTGCTCAATGATCTCGTCGGTGACGATATAGTCCTTACCCACGTTGATCTCAAAAGCAGCGTACTGCGCCTTATCCAGCGTCACAAACGCGCTCATGTCGTTGGTCATGTAATCGTAGCGCACCACGGGCTCGGGCTTGGATGCCTCGGTACTGCCCTCGGGGGCTGTGGTTTCGGGTGCGTTCGTGCCGTAGATCTTGTCCAGCACGTTGTCGATCTGCTCTCTGCCGCCGCCAAACTGACCGCATGCGCTAAGCAGCATGCAAGCCGCAAGCGCACCGCAGACAAGCGCGATTTTCATATACTTGTTCATGAATATTCTCACTTTCATATTATAATACTTCAATATCATACACCAATGCCGCTAAAAAGTCAAGAGATATAAAAGAAAGTTCAAAATTCTGTCACGATAGCGTGCCCATGCGCGGACAGTCGAGGACGCCTGTCCCTACAAGGGGATCGGGTGCGGCGGCAGCAAGCCCCCGCCCTACCAATTGAGATGCTGCGGGAGCAAGCCCCCGCCCTACCGATTGAGGCGCGGCGCATTTCCCCTTGACTCAACACCGAATTTATGCTATACTGTAAACAGAAAATCAACGGAGGTGAGCGGCTGTGAACGGTTTTGAAAGCTCCTTGCGCGTTGTGCGCTACGACCAAATAGATTCTACCAACACCGAGGCACGGCGTATTGCTGCGGCGGGCGCGGGGGAAAATACCCTGATCATTGCGCGTGCGCAGACCGCGGGGCGCGGGCGCATGGGGCGCAGCTTTTATTCGCCCGACGGCACGGGGCTTTACGCCACGCTGCTCTATTACCCCGACCGCCCCATCTCGGAGATTGGGGGACTGACCTGCGCGACCGCACTTGCCGCCGCTATGGCAATCGAGCAGCTGTGCGGCGTTCATCCGCGCATCAAATGGGTCAACGACCTCTATCTTGGCGGACGCAAGGTGTGCGGCATTCTGTGCGAGTCCTTCGGCACGGAGCACGGCACGGCTGTTGCCATCGGCATCGGCATCAATCTGACCACCAAGGACTTCCCTGCCGAAATTTCGGGCATTGCCGGCAGTCTGCAGGCAAAGATCGATCCCGAAGCGTTGGCGCTTTGCATTTGCGACCGCCTGACCCCGTACCTGCAAAGCGGTGATAATACGCTTTGGTTAGAGGGATACCGCGACCGCTTTTTGCTCTCGGGTATGCGCGTCGAGTGCATCACCGCCAAGGATCGTTTCCCTGCCACGGTGCACGGCATTGACGATACGGGTGCTTTGCTTGTGATCAAAGACGACGGCGCACAGCATACTCTGTATGCAGGAGAGGTCAGCATCAGCGCAACCGATCCAACCTCGCCATTTTACAAATCCTGATTTTTGGAGGTACATGATGTTCCGTGAAATTTCCCCTTATGAGATAAACGATAACGTATTCAAAGCCATCGACAAGGACTGGATGCTGATCACGGCTGCCAAAGACGGCACGCCCAACTCCATGACCGCGTCCTGGGGCTGCCTTGGCATTCTGTGGAATAAACCGATCGCGGTGTGCTTCGTGCGTCCGCAACGCTATACGTATGAGTTTTGCGAAGCTGCCGACACGCTTTCCCTGACCTTTTTTGACACCGAATGGCGCGACGCACTCAAGCTCTGCGGTACAAAGAGCGGACGCGACTTAGACAAATACGCCGCAACCGGCTTGACCCCCGTATTTGACGGTGAAGTTCCCTATATCGCACAGGCGCGTATGGTGCTGGAATGCAAAAAGCTTTACGTGGATGACCTCAAAAAGCAGAATTTTCTCGATCCCGCGCTGCTCAAAAACTACCCCATCGACGATTTCCACCGCGTCTATATCTGCGAGATTACCAAGGTGCTGGTGAAGGAATAAATCGGGTCGTCCACCGTGTTCGGCTCGGACGTGCAAACGATACCGGGGACTGTCCCCTGTGTCGTGTCCGTAGGACATGTTACTGCGGGACTGTCCCCTGTGTCGTGCACATCGGGGCACCGCGCTTGTTTCGGACGTGCAATGCACGCCCCTACACATCATAAATCAACGATTATCAAAAAACGGAGAACAAATCATGAAACTACTCATTGCATCCGATCTGCACGGCGGTGCGCTTTCCTGCGCCAAGCTTTGCGAGGTCTTTCAAAATTGCGGCGCAGACAAACTGGTGCTGCTGGGCGACGTGCTATACCACGGCCCGCGCAATGATCTGCCCGAGGGATATGCGCCCAAAAAGGTGATCCCCATGCTCAATGCCATTGCCGACAAGATCATCTGCGTGCGCGGCAACTGCGACGCCGAGGTGGACGGCATGGTACTGGATTTTGACGTGCTGACCGCGAGCAAAACCTTGACCGACGGCGACCTGACCCTTTATTTGCACCACGGTCACCACGACCTGCCCGACCTTGCCCCCGGCACGGTGGTACTGTACGGGCACACGCACGTAGTCGAGCACCACGAGGAGAACGGGCTTTACGTGTTCAATCCCGGCTCGGTCACCATCCCCAAGGGCGGCAATCCCCCCACCTATATGCTTTACGAGAACCGCACCTTTACGGCTTACGATCTTGCAGGCGGCATCATTTTCAAAAAAAGTGTGTGACAAGTCCAAAAATCTGCGAAAAACCTCTTGATTTTTCGCAGATTTTTTGATAAAATTTTTATATATTTTCAATCCAGGATACGATATGTACGCATCCCGTTCAAGGAGGATTTTTATGAGCAACGTTCGTCCCGAATCTATGGTTCGCATTACCACCCCCGAGCTGGCGCAGGCTTTTATTGATGAGCAGGTAGCCGAGGTTCGCGCACAGGTGGGCGACAAAAAGGTATTGTTGGCACTCTCCGGCGGTGTAGACAGCTCTGTCGTTGCCGCACTTCTGATCAAGGCGATCGGCAAGCAGCTTGTCTGCGTACACGTCAACCACGGTCTGATGCGTAAGGGCGAGAGCGAGCAGGTTGTTGACATTTTCGGCAAGGAGCTGGACGCTAACCTCGTCTATATCGACGCAACCGACCGCTTCCTCGATCTGCTCTCCGGCGTGGCAGAGCCCGAAAAGAAGAGAAAGATCATCGGCGCAGAGTTTATCAACGTGTTTGCTGAAGAGGCTTCCAAGCTGGAGGGTATCTCCTTCCTGGCACAGGGCACCATTTACCCCGATATCCTGGAGAGCATCAAGGCTGCAGAGGGCAAAAAGGCAGTCAAGTCGCACCACAACGTAGGAGGCTTGCCCGAGGATCTGCAGTTTGAGCTGGTTGAGCCCATCAAGCTGCTGTTCAAGGACGAGGTCAGAGTGGTAGGCGAAGCACTGGGTCTGCCTCACAAGATGGTTTACCGTCAGCCCTTCCCCGGTCCCGGTCTTGGCGTACGCTGCCTGGGCGCGATCCCCCGTGATCGCCTGCACGCGCTGCGCGAGGCTGACGCGATCCTGCGCGAGGAATTTGACAACGCAGGCTTGGCAGAAACCGTTTGGCAGTATTTCATTGCTATCCCCGATATCAAGAGCGTAGGCGTCAAGGAAGACAGCCGCTACGAGGGCTGGCCCGCAATCATCCGCGCGGTCAATACCAAGGATGCAATGACCGCCACCATCGAGGAGATCCCCTATGCCGTGCTGCATAAGATCACCGCAAGAATCACGGGCGAGGTTGAGGGTATCAACAGAGTTCTGTATGACCTGACGCCCAAGCCCACGGGAACCATTGAATGGGAATAAGGCATTTGCCGCAGGCAAATGCAATGAAATCCGCCTCTTTGAGTCGGATGAAATCCCTACGGGATGAAATCCTCGCAAAGCTCGGATGAAATCGCCGTGCGCGGCGATGGCGGATTTCATTCCACCGAAACGCAGTTTCGATTTCATCCGCGCAAGCGGATTTCATCACAAAGTGATTTCATCGTGCGGCATTTTGCCGCACGATTTCATTAAAGGAGGAAACAATGAGGGAAAACAAGCTCGCGGATCTGTCCATGCAGTTTGCAGTGGACATTTTGCTTCTTTGCGATCAAATTCAAGGGCATTATTCCCTAAAAAATCAACTTGAGCGTTCTGCCACAAGCATCGGTGCCAATATTCGAGAAGCTAACTATGCACAAAGCACCGCGGATCTTATCACTAAATTTCAAATCGCCCTCAAAGAATGCTACGAAACCGAATATTGGATAGAATTGCTCGGAAAAGCAAACGTCCTCCCTGCAGATATCTTAAAGAAACCTTATCATGATTGCGGAAGCATCCGCAGAATGTTGATTGCTTCACTCAATACATTGAAAAGCAAATAGTCTTAGGGGCTGCGTCAATTACTTGCCCCGGTTATGATCACCTGTTTTCAACTCACAGGAGAAGTTACAATGAAGCACACAATGAAATTGCATGACAGACCGTACAATGCAATAAAAAACGGCATCAAAACCATCGAATTGCGTCTGTATGACGACAAGCGCAAAATGATATCCGTGGACGACGAAATCGAATTTGTGAACTCCGCTGATCCTGCCTTGTCGCTGCATTGCACCGTGGTTGCCCTGCACGTGTTTTCGTCTTTTGATGAATTGTATCGCCATCTTCCCCTTTTGAAATGCGGATATACCGAGCATGATATATCCACCGCCTCTGCGCGTGATATGGACTTGTATTACTCCAAGGAAGAGCAAGATACCTATGGAGTAATAGGCATTGAAATTGCGCGCAGATAACAGGAGCAAAAAATGAAAGAACACAATCAACACAGACCGCTTGCAAAAGAGCTTACGATCGTGATATCGATTGCCGTATTCCTGATATTTGTGATCGTGGGCGGACTTGCCCGACAGCACGGATACTTTGACGGCACGATGATGTACGATCTGTTCCCTGCCATGGTGTTAGGCTATGTGGCTGCGTTTGCCGTCGGCACAGGTATCGCCCATTTTTACCCGCATGCCATTCCTTTATGGCTTATCAGCGGGGCTATCTCCTTTGGGCTTGTGACGTGGCTGGAAACGATCGACTTCAGATGGGGCAGACGCGGCTTGGGCGCGTTTTTGGCTCTCATTGTCATTGCCGTGCGAATCATCCTTTATATCATCGAGCGGATTTATAATCGTTCATCAAGATAATCCTATACAGTGACCCCGCCGCGGCGCATGCTGCGGCGGTTTTATTTGATTCTTTTCTTGACAACCACCCAAAAATCCTTTATAATAAACCTATAGACTCTCCCCAAATAACACACGGAGGAAAAATTATGGCAAACAACAGATACGTAGGCGGTTATCCCGTCATTGGTATTCGTCCCATCGTGGACGGCAGACGCGGCCCTATGATGCTGCGCGAATCGCTTGAGCCGCTGGTATGGTCCATGGCAGAGGCTGCAAAGAAGCTTTTTGAGGATAATCTTTTTTATTCCAACGGCGAGCCCGTCAAGGTCGTGCTGGCAGACACCTGCATTGGCCGTGTACCCGAGGCGGCGGCTTGCGCCGAAAAGTTCAGACGCGAGGGCGTGGACATTACGCTGTCCGTGACCCCCTGCTGGTGCTACGGCTCGGAAACCATGGATATGGATCCCCGCACCATCAAGGGTGTCTGGGGCTTTAACGGCACCGAGCGTCCGGGCGCTGTCTATCTTGCGGCAGTTTTGGCGGGTCATGCGCAGAAAGGCTTGCCCGCGTTCGGCATTTACGGCCACGAGGTGCAGGACCGCGATCAGGTTGCCGAGATCCCCGAGGACGTTAAGGATAAGCTTTTGCGCTTTGCGCGCGCGGCTGTGGCGGTTGCCACCATGCGCGGCAAGTCCTATTTGCAGATCGGCTCGCAGTGCATGGGCATTGCAGGCTCGATCATGGATCAGGACATGATGGAATCCTACTTCGGCATGCGCGTGGAGTCTGTTGACGAGGTCGAGATCCTGCGCCGTATGGAAGAGGGTATTTACAACGAGGAAGAATACCAAAAGGCACTTGCCTGGACGTTTGAGCACTGCAAGGAAGGTCGCGACGACAATCCCGAATCGGTGGAATTCCTTGGCGAGCAGCGCAAGATCAAGTTCAATGATCAAGAAAAGCGCAAGCAGTGGGAATTCACGGTCAAGATGTACTGCATCATCAAGGATCTGATGGCAGGAAACCCGAATCTTCCCGATGCGTTTGAAGAAGAAAAGGTTGGTCACAACGCCATTGCGGGCGGCTTCCAGGGTCAGAGACAATGGACAGACCATTGGCCCAACTGCGACTACCCCGAGGCACTGCTCTCCTCCTCCTTTGACTATCAGGGCGCACGCGAGCCCTACACCTTGGCAACCGAGAACGACATTCTCAACGGCATGGGCATGCTGATGATGCGTCTCTTGACCCACCGCGCGCAGATCTTTGCCGACGTGCGCACCTACTGGTCAAGCGAGGCGACCGAGCGCGTAACCGGCTATAAGCTGGAAGGCAAAGCGGCTGAATCCAACGGTATTATCCACCTGCTCAACTCGGGCGCGGCTTGTCTGGACGCTTCGGGCGTTTGCACCGACGAGAACGGCAACGCCATCATGAAGAGATGGTGGGAGGTAACCGACGAGGATATCAAGAAGATGACCGACGCCACGGTTTGGTGCGAGGCAGGCCTTGATAACTTCCGCGGCGGCGGATTTTCCAGCCACTACACCACCCGTGCGGAAATGCCCTGCACCATGATCCGTCTGAACTTGGGCAAGGGTCGTGGCCCCGTGCTGCAGATTGCAGAGGGCTGGACGGTCAATTTGCCCGATGACGTATCCGACACGCTCATGGAACGTACCAATCCCACCTGGCCCTGCACGTGGTTTGCACCGCGCTGCGACGGCAAGGACGGCAGCCCCTTCAAGACCGCTTACGAGGTCATGATGAACTGGGGAGCCAACCACGGTGCGATCTCGTACGGCCATATCGGTGCGGATCTGATCACCATGTGCTCGATGCTGCGCATTCCCGTTTGCATGCACAACGTGCCCGAGGACGACATTTACCGTCCTGCGGTTTGGAACGCGTTCGGCATGGACAAGGAAGGTCAGGATTACCGCGCTTGTGCGGCGTTTGGACCTTTGTACAAATAAGCTTTTTGGGGGACAGCTGCGGCTGTCCCCTTTGTTTTGGGTGAAACATTTTCGTAGGGGAGGGGTCTCCCCTCCCGCGATTCCGGATATTGCAATACCGGCGGCAGGAGCAAGCCCCTGCCCTACAGAGAGGGGGTCGTATTCGGGCGGCAGGAGCAAGATCTCGCTGCGGCTCGGTCACACTCGCGTTCTGACATGCCACCGGCATGTCATTCATTACGCTCGTGCCGCTTCGCTACCCCCGTGGGACGCCTTTACAGCGCGCGTCCATCTTGTATTATGAACCGCGAAGGGGAGACGTACGGTATCGACACCCAAACGGTAAACCGACATCTTGACTGGCGGGAGGATAATATCCTCCCCTACACCTATGTCATGGCAACTTTTTCGAAAATCCCTTGAAAACACCCGCCCGCCGTGGTATAATGGGGGTATGATTCTGAAAGGAGCGCAAGGGCATGACATTACGTATTGCTTCATACAACATCCGCAACGGGCACGACGTGCAACACGATATGTCGCTGCTTGCCGCCGATATTTTGTCCGTCGGCGCAGACGTGGTTGGCTTGCAGGAGGTGGACGTGGGCACCGCGCGCGTGCACGGACGCGACACGCTATCCGAGCTTGCCAAGGCACTCGGCTGGGAGCACTACGCATTCTGCCGCGCCATCGATTTTGCGGGCGGCGAATACGGCACAGCCGTCCTTTCGCGCTTCCCTATTCGTTCGTTCACGGTCACAGAGCTGCCAAGCGAGGGCGCACGCGAGACGCGCTCGGTGGGGCACGCAATACTGGACGTGGGCGGCGAGCGCGTAGACTTTTTCAACACCCACCTTTCCTATGAATCAGACGAGCTGCGCGCGGGGCAATTTGCCGCTTTAGCAGACTTGGTGGCACGCACTCCCGCTTGGGTGCTGACGGGTGATTTCAACACCTCCGACCTTGCGCATTTTGACGTATTTACGGGCGCATGCTTGGCAAATCCCAACCGCTATCCCACCTTCCCCGCCTCGGGTGAGGGCATTGACAATATCGTTTGCGCGTCGCCTTGGCGTATTACCGACACGGGCACGCTGCAAAATCATCATTCCGACCATCTGCTGTTGTGGGCGGATCTGCAAAAACTATCCTACGAAAGGAGCACCCAATGACACAATCCGCGCTGAAATGCACCCGCGCTTACGTGGAGATCACCAATATCTGCAATATGCATTGCTCCTTTTGCCACGGGCACAGCCGCGCACCGCGCCGCATGAGCATGGACGAATTTACGCACGTGCTGGGTGAGCTTGAGGGCAAGATCCAATTCGTTTACTATCACCTCATGGGCGAGCCGCTGACGCACCCCGACCTGCCCGACATGATCCGCATGGCGAATGCACGCGGATTTCGCTCGGTCATCACCACCAACGGCACACTGCTGCGGGGGCGCGGCGACGAGCTGATCGCTGCAGGGCCGCACAAGGTCTCCGTCTCGCTGCACAGCTTTGAAGAGGGCGGTGAGGACGCCATGCTCAAATACCTCTCCGAGGTGGCAGATTTTGCCGAAAAGGCAGCCCGGGCAGGCATTATCGTGGTATTCCGCCTTTGGAACAGAGGCTGCGACGGCGGACAAAATGAGCGCATAGAGGCGTTCTTACGCGAGCGTCTGCACGGTGATTGGGTGATCAGCCCGCGCGGCGCACGCATCCGCGAAAAGCTGTATATGGAATGGGGTGACCGCTTTGTCTGGCCCGACAAGGACGCGCCCGACGGGGGCAATGCGGTCTATTGCTATGGTCTGGGCAATCAGTTCGGCATTCTGTGCGATGGCACGGTAGTGCCCTGCTGCCTTGACAGCGACGGCGTGATCAACCTGGGCAACGTGTTCAAAGAGCCGCTTGCCGATATTCTTGCTTCGCCGCGCGCACACGCCATCCGCGAGGGCTTTACCTGCCGCAAGGCGACCGAGGACCTGTGCCGCAGGTGCTCGTATGCAAGGAGATTTTGAACACACACAAAAAAGAGTCAGGGCAGCATAATGCGCGAAATCATGGCGGGAATTTGTTCAATTGTGAGCAGATTCCTGCTGTTTTTGATTCATACCGTTCCGCTTCGGTGCAAATGCGCGCAAATAAGCCGTCCCCTCGGGGGAAGGAAGGGGACCCCGGAGCGTATGCGATCGGGGAGGAAGGGGTCGCGCGATGGTTTTGGGAACACAATCGTTTTTTAGGGAATGTAGAGAAGTTTCCGATAAAAGCATATGGACGGATTACGATACCCACCTCGTAAGTCCACCCCTTCCTCCCCCTTACGCTTCGCTACGGGGTCCCCTTCCTTCCCCCGAGGGGACGGCTTTTTCGCGCGTGCACCCTAACCGGTTGCACAAATCATCCCGTGTGTCGCGATTTGCGCTCGTATTGCAAAAGGCTCGATGGGATGTTGACCTCCCCGCAAATTGCCCTTGACAAATCCCCTTTCCCGCATTATAATATTTCATATATTTACTATAAGGAACTTTTCTCATGAAACTCTTTCTTCGGGGATTGCGTTCGGGCATTCCCATTGGTCTTGGGTACCTCTCGGTATCCTTCTCATTTGGCATTATGGCGCTGTCCATGGGCTTTACGTGGTGGCAGGCGGTCATCATTTCCATGACCACCGTGACCTCGGCAGGGCAGCTTGCCGCGCTTGATATTATGATCCACCCCGCGCAGTACGCCGCTATGCTGATCTCACAGCTGACCGTCAACGTGCGCTATTCCTTCATGTCCATCTCACTCTCGCAAAAGGTATCGGACAAATTCACCGGCATCAAGCGTTGGCTGCTTGCCTTCTTTATGACCGACGAGATCTTTGCCGTGGCTGCTGCCGAGGACGAGGTTGATCCCAAATTCTTCCTCGGTCTTTCGGTCATCCCCTACGTTGGCTGGACGCTGGGCACGCTGCTGGGCGCGCTTGTCGGCAACGTGCTGCCCGCCATTGTGCTCTCGGCTCTTTGCCTTGCCATTTACGGCATGTTCCTTGCCATTGTCGCGCCTGTGGCACGCAAATCCCGTGCTGTACTTGCCGTGGTTGCCATTGCGGGGCTGCTCCATTGCGCGTTCTACTTTATCCCCGGACTTAACCAAATCTCCTCGGGCATCTCGATCAGCATTTGCGCCATTGTTGCGGCTGTTTTGGGTGCGCTGCTCTTCCCTGTGAAAGACGAACAGGAGGTGGCAGCATGAAGGACTTCTGGATCTATCTGCTCATCCTCGCGGGCTCGACCTACCTTGTGCGCGCCATTCCCTTTGCCGCCATGCGCAAGAAGATCGAAAACCGCTTTATCAAGTCATTCCTCTATTACATCCCCTACGCCGTGCTGTCCGCCATGACGCTTCCCGCCGCGTTTTACGCTACGGGCAACGTAATCTCGGGCGCGGTTGGGCTTGCCGTTGGCGGTTTCTTCGCCTATCGCGACAAGGGGCTGACCTTTGTGGCAATCGTTACCTGCGCTGCCGCATTCTTAGCCGAGTGCGTGCTGCGCCTGATACAACAAGCATAAAAAACAAGGACTGCATCCAAGTGATACAGTCCTTGTTTTATTATATAGATCAATACTCTTCGCTAAAGGATGCGAACTCCTCGGACTTGCCGCCCTTCTTGCCGGGCTTTTCCTCGAGGTAGATGACGATCTTGCGGTTGTTCTCAGAGCCGATCGAGTTGGTGGAAACGCCCTCGATGTGCTGAATCTCGGAGTGAATGATTCTTCTCTCGTAAGGATTCATGGGCTCGAGCATGACGCTCTTCTTGTACTTCAGAACGCGGCCCGCCATTCTGCGAGCGAGCGAGCGGAGCGTTTCTTCGCGCTTTGCGCGGTAGCCCTCTACGTCTACCGTGATCTTGACGTACTCGTCCTTCTTGCCGTCTACGCGCTTGTTGGCGGACAGGTTGGCAAGATACTGTACGGCATCGAGCGTTTCGCCGTGATGACCGATCA
>JAZOVZ010000061.1:0-20266 GCA_045658965.1 Eubacteriales bacterium | reverse complement strand
CCCTGTTTTTAATGCCGCAGGCAATTCATGCGCTGCAGGCGCAAATCACGGCGCAAGCCAATTCATGCCCATAAGGGCAATTCATTATGGGCACGCATCGACAACGCCGGAAAAACCTTCGTTATCGCGCGTGCCCATTTGCTTGACACCGCTTTTTTTGCGTTATTCGTAAATTTCCAATTCAATGATACTGAACCAGTTTTCACCCTCGCGCCAAAGTCTGACGTAGCGGGCGGTTGCATCAAGGTCGGTCAAGCTGACGAACAGCTCGTCCTTTTTGCCTTGGTAGATGGTCTGATAGCTTTCCCCGTCGGTCGAGATCTCTATGCGGTAGGGCACCCATGCCGATTCAAGGAGCAGCGTCAGCGCGTCAAAGTGTAAGGTCTCGCCAAAATCGACCTGCAGCCAAGCCTGACCCGAGGGCAGCGAGCCCCAGCGGGTCTCCATGTTGCCGTCCACTGCGTAGGAAGCAAGGTGTGCAGCCTCGTGGCCGGTGGAGGTGACGGTCTTGTTCAGTGCAAGATTGACCTTGTTGTCCTGCTCGGGGCGCTGTGCTTTATCCTCCTCTGTAGCGGGATGCACCAAAATCTCGTAGATCGAAACGAAATTGCCCTTGGGAATGCTCAGCTTGACGTATCGAGCCTTTTGACCGTACAGATTGGTGATGCATGCGCCCGTGGTTTCATCGCGCACGTAAACGCCCATCTGCGTATATACCTTGCCGTCCTCGGAGACTGAAAGCGTAAAGGGAACGGAAATGGATTCCCATTTTATTTCAAGCTCACCGATCTCGTAAATTGCCTGCAGATCTACCGTAAGCATGTGCGCAGAGGCTGTGCAGCCAAGACCGCTCCAGCGTGTGGAAGGATTACCGTCCACCGCAAACTTCGAAGAAAGCGCGTCACTTTCGTGTCCGTTGTCGGTGGTGGGCTTGCCAAGGGCAAGGTTTTCCTTGGGCTCTTGCCATTCGGGGATTTCATAGGTTTCCTTTCGGATGTAATCAAATGCGGTGTCGGGCGCGGCAATATTGGTCACGTCGCGCACCACGGCAGAGTCGAGAGTAAGCGTTTGGGTGCTCTTGATATCGGCTGCGGATGCGGCAAGCGAGAAGGTGTAGCTGCCGCCGTCGATGACGTAGCGGCTGCCGTCCGTATCGTAGCTTTCCAGAGCATCGGTCGTGATCACAATGCTGACCGTCTCGCTCTGACCGGGCGCAAGCATCGCGGTCTTGGCAAAGCCCGCAAGCTCTAAGGTCGCGTGCTCCATGAGTGTTTCGGGCTTGGTCACGTAAACCTGCACGACCTCGCGACCCGCAACCGAACCGCTGTTGGTCACGGTGCAGATGGCTTGGAGCGTGCCGTCCGGCTGCTTTTGCACGTCAAAGTCGGAGTAAGTAAAGGTGGTGTAGGAGAGTCCGTAGCCAAAGGGGTACGCCACGTCCACGCCAAAGGTGGAAAAGTAGCGGTAGCCCACGTAAATATCTTCATAGTAAACGGTATCGGTGGAGGTGCCGGGGAAGTATTTGCCCGCAGGAGTCGAGAAGCAGCCGGTCGGCCAGGTAATGGTGGTCTTGGCACTCGGATTGACGTTACCGCAAAGCACCTCGGCAACAGCCGTGCCGGTCTTTTCACCCGCAAATCCCGTCCAAAGCACCGCGTCCGCCATGTCCTGCCAGGAAAGCATTTCGATGGGGGAGCCTGTGTTGAGCAGCACGATCACGCGCTTGCCCTTTGCGCGGAACGCCTCGCTGACGCGCTCGATCATTTCGGTCTCGGTCTGGTTGAGCAAGAAGTCGCCCGCCGTGTCCACGCGATCTGCACCCTCGGTCGAGCCGCGCGAGATGACGATCACGGCAGCATCCGCATTGTCGGCGCATTCTGCAGCGTACTCTGCGGAAACGGGAATATCCTTGGATGCATCCAGCGCATCGTGCGCCTTGGCATTTTTGAAGGGATGCTTCGACATTTGATATACGTCAAATGCACCGGATTTATTGAGCCCCTCGGCAATATTGACGGGCTTTTTTGCGCTGACCGAGCCGGATCCCGCACCGCCAAAGACAGTAGCGAATGCTCCGTTGCCGAATACGGCAAGCGTTTTTTGGTCGGTCAAGGGGAGTGCGTTGTCATCATTTTGCAGCAGCACCATGGTCTGCGCGGCAACCTCTGCTGCAAGATCACCGTGAGCGGTGTAGTCAATGCGCCCGCCACGCTCAATCTCTGTGAAAGCGGGGCACCTGACCACCAAGCCAAGCACGTTGGCGCAGGCTCTGTCCAGCATTTGCATATTGAGCGAGCCGTCGTTTGCGGCAGCAATGATCAGCGCGGGATCGTCTGCGCTGCCGGGCATGTTGACGTCGTTGCCCGCGTTGACCTTTTGTGCAACCGTACCGCCAGAGCCCCAGTCGGACATGACCATGCCGTCAAAGCCGCATTCGTCGCGCAGGTAGGTGGTCAAAAGGTCGTAAGACAGAGCAACGCGCGTGCCGTTGACCAGGTTATAGCTGGACATGATGGTATAAGGATCTGCATCACGCACGGTCATGCCGAATGCCTTGAGGTAGATCTCGCGCAATGCGCGTTCGGTCACGTTTGCGCTGATCGAGCCGCGTGCGGTCTCCTGATTGTTGGCGGCAAAATGCTTGAGAGATACGCCCACGCCGGTGGACTGAATGCCGTTGGTATAAGCCGTAGCGATATATGCGGTCAGCAAGGGATCCTCGGAGCAGTATTCAAAGTTTCTGCCGCCCAGCACGTTCTTTTGAATGTTCATGCCGGGGGCTAAGATGACGTCCACGCTCTTGACCAAGCTATCCTTTCCCATTGCCGTACCGATGCGTGTTGCAAGGGAAGCGTCCCAGGAAGAGGAGAGGTTGATGACGGAGGGGTACCATACCGTCGTATCGTAGCGCAAGCCTGCAGGGCCGTCGTTGACCGTGACCGAGGGAACGCCCAGACGTTCGATGGCGTACGTACCGCCCGATGCGCCCACAAGCAGCACGTTTTGCGTACCCGTGACCATGTGTGCCTTTTCGTCAAGCGTCATGGCGGCAACAACGCAGTCAATGGAGTCCGCGCTCAGCTGTACAAGCCCGTTTTTGATCGGGAGCTCCAGCGGCTGGGCGGCAACGCCCGCAGCGTCGGTTGCGTTTACCACCAACAGCAGCGCGTCGTTTACCTGCTCCTCGGGGCAGATCAGCGTAATTTCAAGCGAGCCGTCCTGGGCTTTGACGGTTTGATTGGTGATCATACCGGCATCACTCATCAACCGACATTGAATTTCCCCTTCGGCAGAGCTTGTGTCAAGCGCGCATTGCAGCGTCAGCTTGAATTCGCAGCCGTCCAGGGTCAGCGCACTTGCTCTGAGCGTCAGCGCGCATACGGGCTCGGGAGCAGGCTCGGTCGCGGATTCGGTCGCGGACTCTGTTTGGTCCGCTTGCTGCGTGGTCTGCTCGCTCGGCTGCTCGGGGACAGGCTTGTCCTTGCAGCCAACGGTCTGCAAAAGCAGCAGACAGAGCAGTAAAAAGCAAAGCAAAGAAGTCAGCTTGTTTTTGTCAAAGCGTTTCATAAAAGCCTCCTTGTGCGTTTTCTACTTTCATCATTGATCGCTTTCATAGGCATTTTCATCATGCTTATAGAATACCTTGCTCACGGTATTGCCCCGGGGTCATACCGGTATCCTTTTTGAACAGCTTGGAAAAATAGTGCAGGTCGGGAATACCGCAATGCAGCGCGACCGTACCGATCTGCAGATTGGTGGTGCGCAACAGATGCCGCGCGTGCTGCATGCGTCGAGAGCGGATATAGGCGGTCAGCGTCTGTCCCGTTTCCTGTTTGAATACGGTGGAGAGATAGCCTGCGCTGACGCCCAAATTTGCAGCCAGCGAATGCAGGGTCAGATTGGCGGAAAGGTCGGAATCGATCAGCAGCATGGCTGTTTGCACCGTGCGGGAGTAATTTTTAAGGGTGTGCTGCTGCACCAGTGAGCAGTAGCCCACAAACATCTCACGCATCAGCTCGGCAGTTTGCTCCGTGTGGGAGAGTTGTTCGATCTTTTGGGCATATTCAGAGGAAACGCGGTCAATATATAAAGGGTGGACGCCGCCCTGCTCGGCAGCCTTACGGCACAGCGTGTTCATGATAATACAGTAGTTTTTGGTGTTGCGAACGGGATCGGCTGCGCGCTTCTCGTAATAATTCGTATTGGTAATTGCCGAGAAGAACTGCGCCTGCTTGTGCGCATGCCCGAGCTTGACCGCCTCGATCAATTCGTTTTCCAACGTATATCGCTGCTCCATCGCCTTCATATGCAAAAGCACGTCGTCAAAGCAGTCGTTGTGTAAGGGCTGATGAATGGGGGAGGCGGGGGCAGCTTGCTCTGTGTTGACGTCTATGATGGTCACGGCGGACGCGTGCAGCGTATGCTCGTAAAAGGTGTCCAGCATGGTCAGCAGTGCGTTGGAGTTTTCCAAGATCGGCAGTGCCTCAAGCAGCTCCTCGAGCTGCTGCCCTGCGGTGGGAGGTGCACCGATGCGCTCGCCAAGCTCAAGTGCCTGCTGCTTGCTTGGGCGCGTCGGTAAATACGGACCTATCAAAAGGATCTGCGCGCTGCCTTCGTTGATCAGGCGCAGGTAGGTGTAGTGCAGCCCGAGCACGCAGGTATAGCGATAGCGCACGCCGAGCACGGGCAAGGGAAGTGCGGGAACGTGCTCGGCGCCAAGCTCGCGGCTGTACTGTGCGATCTCGTCGCAAAGTCCCTGCTCGTCCACAATGCGCGTCTGCACGCGGCTTTTGGCAAAGGTATTGCATAAAAGCATCAGTCCGTCAACCTGCGGCATGCTCTTCACCTCACTTTAGTTAGATAAAATTATATAATCTATTGCCAATTATACCATCAATTTTGTACAGAAAATATATAAATATCATGAACAATATGAAAATAATGCAACAGAACATGAAAAAAATACTCACGGAAAAAGGGCGATATCCGTTATACTTAATAATAGCGTATCTATCCCCGTATTTTTCAAATATAAAACAAGGAAAGAGGACCCCGCTATGAAAAAACAACCCAAGCTGGACGCAAACGGCAAGCGCGCGTTCAGTATTCGTGACTGTATTGCGTATGCAGCCGGTGACTTCGGCTGTAACATGAGCTTTGCGCTCAAGGGAACGATGGCCATTTTCTGGACGCAGTTCATGAGAATGGACTCGCTTTTGTATGCCGCACTTTTGATCGTTGTGCAGATCTGGGATGCGATCAACGACCCGTTGATCGGCTCGATCATTGACAACGATAAAAAGCACACGTACAAAAGAGGTAAGTTCTTAAGCTATATTTGGTTTGGCTCTCTTGGTCTGCTGGTTGCAGGCGCGCTTTGCTTTATTCCCTTTGTCAGGGATGCACAGCCCGTGATCAAGGCAATTGTGTTTGTTGCAGGCTACATTCTCTGGGATGCATTCTACACCATTGCAAACGTGCCCTACGGCTCGCTGCTCTCCCTGATCTCCAACGACCCCGCAGACAGAGCATCTCTGTCCGCTTGGCGTTCGGTAGGCTCTATGATCGGTAACATGGTACCCATGGTGCTGCTGCCTATGCTGATCTATGATGAAAACAACAACATTCTCGGTCAAAGAGTCTTTGTTATCGCGTTGATCATGGGCGTTGCAGGCTTTATCGCATTCCAGTTCATGATCAAGAACACCACGGTGCGCGTGGATGAAAACGTGAGCGTAAACGAGCAGCAGGAAAAGTTCAACGTGCTCAAGGCAATGGGCAACTTTATAAAGAACCGCCCTGCAGTTGGCGCAACGCTGGCAGCTATGGGTATGTTCATCGGTATGCAGGCTGCAACCACCGCTGTGACCGTTATGTTCCAGTCCTACTTTAAGAACGTTGCGGTTTCGGGTATCGTCACCATGTTTGCCATGATCCCGATCGTTGCATTCACCCCTCTTGCAAGAAAGCTTGTTGTAAAATACGGCAAGAAGGAGCTTTCGGTTGTCGGTTCGCTCTGCTCGGTCGTTGCTTGTGCGATCATGCTGTTCGCACCCATCACGCCCGACGGAAAGGGTATTGCCATCTATATCGTATGTCAGCTGATCAACTCGCTGGGCACCGGCATTTACAGCACGGTATCCTGGTCTATGATGGGTGACGCGATCGACTATAACGAATGGAAATTCGGCGTAAGAGAAGAGGGTACGGTCTACTCGCTGCACTCCTTCTTCCGTAAGCTTGCGCAGGGCATCGGTCCCTCCATGGCACTGGTAATCATGGTTGCGCTGGGATATTCCGAGATCAACGCAGGCAACCAGCTGTTCTCGGTTGCGCTCAACATGCGTTATCTGGTAGCAGGGCTTTACCTCTTTGCTGCTGTGATGCAGGTCATCGGTCTTGGCGTGGTTTATAACCTGAACAAGAAGACGCTGGCGCAGATGAACGAGGAGCTTGCAGCAAGACACAGCGTTGCTGCGTCTGCAGAGGATCAAGCGTCCGTTTGATAAAGGGGGTAATGAACATGAAAAAAATCGTATCTTTATTACTCGCAGTTTTGTTTGCATGTTCCGTTCTGGGCCTTGTAGGCTGCGGAAAAATCAATGATTCGAGCGTTGCAATTCTTTGGAGCGGTGAGGGCGTTGCGACCGATCCCAACAGCCTGATCAACTCGATGGACAGAGCTATGTATATTGAAAAGATCGCTTACGAGCACTACGGTGCAAAGGGCAACGCAGCAGAGCAGGTCAAGCAGGCTAAGGCTGCTTTGGACGCTGGCTGTGCTGCACTGGTTGTTGAACTGATCGATCCTTTGACCGCGCAGGAGATCGTGGATGCTGCCAAGGCAAAGGACGTTCCCGTGATATTTGTCAAGACCGCGCAGAATATTCCTCAAAGCGTTGTTGACAGCTATGACAAGTGCGTGACCATTGTTTCTGACACCAACACACTTTCCGAGGTCGAGGGAAAACTGATTGCAGATTATATCAAGGCAAACTTCAAAAAGCTTGATAAGAATCAGGACGGCAAGATCACCTATTATGCTTCGGACTATTATGACCTTACCAGAATTTCCGTGTTTGCGGTAGATAAGGCTAACGAGCTGCTTGCTACCGAGGACTACGTGGTAAAGGGCGCGGACAAGAAGGAGATCAACACCTTTGTTGAGCCCGGCAACATTGTGGAATTCGATCATAAGAATATTGACCCTACCGAGTATGAGTTGATCCTGACCATTGATGATCAGGCTGCGTTCGAGGTGCTTTGCATGCTGCAGGAAAAGGGCTACAATACCGATAAGCTGACCACCCACTTCGTACCCGTGATCACACTTGGTGATACCGTGGACTACAAGGCATACGTAGTAGAGCAGGGTAAGGACAAATATGAGGAAAATAAGTACCTTGTAGATCTGACCACTGTTTCCGAGGAGGATCTGGAAGCTATGATCTACACCACGCGCAACGTGATCGCTGCAGGCAGACTTGCAGGTACCGTTATCGCAGACGATGATGCGATCGCAGGCGCAGCTGCCAAGATCGTTGCCAACCTGATCAAGGGCAAGGATAAGTTTGACGGCGTTGCTTCCGAGGTCAAGGAAGGCGAGGCTGCATCCGTAGTCGTGGATGGCGCGAGCGTAAAGGTTCGCTTTATTGCACTGACCGAGTAATATAGTCTATCAAGGCGTCCGACAAACGTCGGACGCCGCTCGGATCATAAACGAGGAGAAAAACATGAGAAACGTAATCAATCTGAATCAAAACTGGCTGTTCTGCAAGGACACAGCCGATATTACCGTAAGACAGGGCGAGCAGGTAAATCTGCCCCATACCTGGAATGCAGCTGACGGCCATGACGGCGGCAACGATTATTTCCGCGGCGCTTGCCTGTACGTAAAGACGCTTTCCAAGGCAGAGCTGCCCGCAGCCGACTGCTATTATCTTGAAATTCGCGGTGCAAACTCCTCTGCCGACGTGTACGTGGGCGGTGAGAAGCTGGCGCACCATGACGGCGGCTACTCCACTTGGAGAGTAGACCTGACCGATAAGCTGACCGAAAATACCGAGATTGCCATCGTGGTGGACAACTCCCCCAACGAAGAGGTCTACCCCCAGATGGCAGACTTTACCTTCTACGGCGGTCTTTACCGTGACGTCAACCTGATCGCGGTCAACAAGGCGCACTTTGATCTTGATTTTTACGGCGGCATCGGCTTTGCCGTCACGCCCGAGGTAAACGGCAAGGATGCAAAGGTCAAGCTGCAGAGCTGGACCAAGAACGCCCAAGGTAAGCAGATCCGCTATACCGTTACCGATGCAAACGGTGAGGTCGTTGCCGAGGGCACGGGCGAAGGCGAGATGAGCTTGGAAATCAAGGACGTCACGCTGTGGCACGGCCGCAAGAATCCTTACCTGTATACCGCAACAGCCGAGCTGCTGGACGGTGACGCGGTGCTTGACAACGTCAGCACGCGCTTTGGTGTGCGCACCTTTAAGATCGACCCCGATAACGGCTTTATTCTCAACGGTGAGGAATACCCCCTGCGCGGCGTTTCCCGTCACCAGGACAGATTTGGCGTGGGCAACGCGCTGCTACCCGAGCACCACAGAGAGGATATCGAGCTGATCTGTGAGGTGGGTGCTACCACTATCAGACTTGCGCACTATCAGCACGATCAGTATTTCTACGATCTGTGTGATGAAAAGGGTCTTGTCATCTGGGCAGAGATTCCTTACATTTCCAGACACATGCCCGGCGGCAGAGAGAACACCATCTCGCAGATGAAGGAGCTGGTCACGCAGAACTACAATCACGCATCCATTGTGGTATGGGGACTTTCCAACGAGATCTCAATCGCAGGCTCGGACAATGACCTGCTGGAAAACCACCGCATTCTGAATGACCTTGTGCATGACATGGACAAGACCAGACTGACCACCATTGCAGCCGTTCCGATGTGCAAGATGGATGACCCCTATCTGCAGATTCCCGACGTAGTTTCCTACAACCACTACTTTGGTTGGTACGGTGGTGACACCGGCATGAACGGCCCTTGGTTTGATAAGTTCCATGCAATGCATCCCACCATTCCGATCGGCTGCTCCGAGTACGGCTGTGAGGCTCTCAACTGGCACACCAGCGACCCCAAGCAGGGCGACTACACCGAGGAATATCAGGCTTACTATCACGAGGAGCTGATCAAGCAGCTCTTTACCCGTAAGTACATGTGGGCAACCCACGTATGGAATATGTTCGATTTCGGCGCGGACGCAAGAGCTGAGGGCGGCGAGAACGGACAGAACCACAAGGGTCTGGTCACCATGGACAGAAAGTACAAGAAGGACTCCTTCTATGCATACAAGGCATGGCTGGTTTCTCCCGAGGTCGATCCCTTCGTGCACCTGTGCGGCAAGAGATATATCGACCGCGTTGAGGACGTGACCAAGGTTACCGTGTACTCCAACCTGCCCGAGGTCGAGCTGTTTGTGAACGGCGAGAGCATCGGCAAGAAGAGCGCACAGGATCATTTCTTCTATTTCGACGTCAAGAACGTAGGCGAGAGCACCATCGTTGCCAAGGCGGGCGAGCTGACCGATGAGGGCAAGATCCGCAAGGTGGACGAGATGAACATGGACTACGTGCTGCGCGAGGTTGGCGCGGTGCTCAACTGGTTTGACGTAGTCGAAAAGCCCGGTCGCTTCTCGCTCAACGATAAGATCGGTGATATCGTCACCACCCTGCGCGGCAAGCTCTGGCTGGTTCGCATGGGGCTTACCATCAAGAGAAAGATGGATGCAAGTAAGAAGGGCAAGAAGAAGGGCGAAAAGAAGTCCGGTGGATTTGATATCGATCTGTCGGGCGCAAGCGGACTTATGCAAATGATGGGCGGCTTTACCGTCCTGCGTCTGTCCTCCATGATCGGCATGGCAAACGTCAACTTCACCAAGGAAGAGCTGCTCAAGCTCAACCGTCAGTTAAACCGCATCCGCAAGCCCAAGAAGCTTCGCAAGTAAAATCCAAAGGGCAACCGAGAGGTTGTCTGCGATAGGGCAGTATAACCCAATCAACAAAAAAGGATAGAGAAAATTCACGTTCTCTATCCTTTTTTCTTGACAAGCAATGCATTTGTGGACGCAAATGTCGTATGAAATGACAAGTGATATGCCGACTTTGTCAGCGTGATATTGTCGCAAAGCGACAGTGATATTGCTCACGTTGCTCGCAGTGATATTATATTTGCCGTTTTAACTCGCGCAGCGAATATCACTCGTCGCAAGACGAATATCACTGCAAAGCAATAGAATTTGCCGCAGGCAAATATAACCGGGGCACCTGCGATAGCGCAGGTGCCCCAAAGGTTGCCTTTTTTTGCGCGCAAGGTAGACAAAGCGATGCGGATGTGTTATAATGGATTCAATCAATCATTGCGGAGGTTTTTATGAAAACACTCGTTTTGGAAAATATGATGCTTGAGGTGGATTTTGCCCGCGGGCAGATCGCCTCGCTGACCGTAAACGGCAAGCAGCGCACCGTCGCGCCCACCGCACTTTTTAAGTGCAGATTGCGTGACGAGGCCGGTGATGCCACCGTATATAGCGCGTACGACGCAACGACCTGCACCCACACCGAGGATGGCGCGATCTATGCAGGCTTTGCGCTTGCAGGTCTTTGCGTGCAGGTGCACCTTGCGAATAAGCAGGGGAGTGCCGCATGGCGTGCCGAGGTGCGCGGACTTGATGCGACCCACGTGGTTGAGTGGCTGGATTTTCCGCTTGTCACCCTGCCCGCGCTCAAGGAAAACAATGCGCAAGGTAACGGCGGCACGATTCTGTACCCGTATAACGAGGGCGCGTTGATCTCCAACAACGATTACCGCAACATGACCGATTTCCGCCATTGGGAGCCCGAATACCCCAGCCTTGGCTGCTACGGCGTGTTCCCCAACATGATCTGCTCGCAGATGCAGGCGTATCTGTGGGAGGATGCGGGCTTGTATATGGGCGCACATGATGCCGCACGCGGCGTCAAGGGCATTGATTTCTATGCCGAAAACGGTGGCATTACCATGCAGATGAGATTGTTTTGCGGTGTGGAATTCGGGCAGGATTTCGTGATGGATTACGATGTCGTATGGCGCGCGACCGATGCACGCTGGGAGTCTGCTGCGGAAATTTACAGAGAATGGTTTGAGTCCGCTCTGCCGCCCCGCGTCAAGAAGATCAAGGAAAATGACGAGCTGCCCGCGTGGTATGCCGAGAGCCCCTTGGTGGTGACGTATTGCGTGCGAGGCGTGCACGATATGGACGAGATGCGCCCGAATGCGCTTTTCCCGTACACCAATGCGCTGCCGCTTTTGGAGCGCATCAAGTCGCAGGCACAAACAAAGCTCATGGTGTTGCTGATGCACTGGGAGGGCACAGCCCCTTGGGCACCGCCCTACGTGTGGCCGCCCTACGGTGGTGTGGAAAACTTTACCGAGTTTAAGAACAAGTTGCACGCGCAGGGAGATCTGCTGGGCGTGTACTGCTCGGGCTTTGGCTATACCTTAAAGAGCAATTTAGTGGATGATTACGATTGCACCGAGATCTGCGAGCGCGAGGGCTTGACGCGCGGCATGTGCGCAGGGCCCGACGGCAAGGTGGCGATCAGCCGCATTTGTACGGGACAGCGCAAGGGCTACGATATCTGTCCCGCATCCGAGGTGGGACACGATATTCTTGCCAAGGCGTACGAGCCGCTGTTTGAAAGCGGCATTGACTACGCGCAGATTCTGGATCAGAACCACGGCGGCGGTCAGTATTTCTGCTATAGCAGAGAGCACGGACATCCCCCTGTGCCGGGTGCTTGGATGACCGAGAATATGCAAAACATGCTGACCGAGTGGAACGGCATGGCGGGCAAAATGCTGCTGGGCTGTGAGTCCGCTGCCGCAGAGCCGTTTATGGGCAATCTGCTTATGAGCGACAACCGCTTTGAGCTCAATTATCACGTAGGCGCACCCGTGCCGCTGTACGCGTATCTGTACCATGAGTATCTGCGCAATTTTATGGGCAATCAGGTGTCCTGCCCGTTCGGAAACGATCAGGATACGCTCTGCTACCGCGTGGGCTATTCCTTTGCGGCGGGTGACCTGATGACGTTGGTGCTCACGCCCGACGGGCAGCTCATGACCAACTGGGGCAACCACGATTTCTCGCGCCTGCCCGACAGGGAAAAGGCACTTGATCTTGTGGCAAACCTCTGCCGCTTCTACCGCGAGGGCGCAGGGAAGTATCTGCATAACGGCAGAATGATTCCCGCAAAGCCCGTGACCTGCGGACAAAAGGAATTCTGGATGGAGTGGTACGGCCACGCTTGCACCGTTCCCTCGGTCTATACGACCGCATGGCAGGCAGACGACGGCACACGCGCACAAATTTTCGTCAACCCCGATGACGCTCCCGAAACCGTCACCGTGGACGGTCGCGAGATCACAATTCCCGCAAGAAATGCGGTCATGATCGAGATCTGAATACAAAAACAGGGCTGAACCGCGTTCAGCCCTGTTTGCATTGTTTCTATGATGCGTCAACACAAAATATCAAGACGGTTGTGAAAAAAGTGAGTTTGTGTTCGGGAGAGAGCTTTGATGCAAACAGCCCATCCCCCAACGTGTCATCCTGAGCGGAGCAGAGTTGCGCAGCAACGGTGCGGAGTCGAACTTTTGCGGGTCGAGGATGCGCCGTCAAGGCGCACCGCAGCGAGCAAAAGTGCAAGACTTGACGTATGCGGCAAGTCGAAGCAGGATCTCTGAAGGGTTTATGAACGCTTGCTTATAGAAAGTAACTTTGTGCACAAAAGGGTGTTATAAATCGCTCGCAGATCCCTTCCTCGTGCAATCGAGAACGATTGCCCTCGTCGGTTTTGCTCCGTTTCGCTTACGCTACACTATGCAAAACTTCGACTGCGTTCCGTCGCTATGCGACTACACTCCGCTCAGGATGACACTCACGGGGGAGGCTTATTCTTGCGGCGGGGCTCAAATCGTTGCAGTCTTCACGATAAAAGCAAAGGGAGAACCTTGCGGTTCTCCCTTTGCTTTTATGGCGGAGAAGGTGGGATTTATGAACCCGAGTTTGCGCCAACGGTCGTGCAAACCGTTCGGGCAACCTGCGCAAACCAGCATGTCGCGCCGCGGTGCGTCGCTCATGCGGGGTTCAAATCAATCCGCCTTTTTCACCATAACAAAAGCACCCACCGCGGCTGCGGCAGGTGCTTTTGTTATGGCGGAGAAGGTGGGATTTGAACCCACGCGACACGTCAATGCCCTACGAGATTTCGAGTCACGCCTCTTCGACCACTTGAGTACTTCTCCGTCTGTTTCGTGCCCTTGTGCGGCACGCGCTATATTATAACACAACCTTTCCCAAAATGCAAGCCCTTTTTGAAAAGATATTTCAAAAAAGCGCAAAAATGTTTTGGATTTGGTGCTGCGGTTTGCGCGTTTGTGATTGACAAGCCGTGCTTTTGTATGTTATAATAATATGATTATATTCAAGACTAACCAAAAAGAGGGAATACAAATGGAAAAGCTTTCTACACAGCCTTATAAGGGTACAAGAGATTTTTATCCGCGCGAGATGGTTTTGCGTAACTGGTTCTTTGGCAAGATCCGCAAGACCTTGGAGGACGCGGCATTTGACGAATATGCAGGACCTATGCTGGAGTCCTTGGAGCTGTATGCTGCCAAGAGCGGCGAGGAGATCGCCAACGAGCAGACCTACCACTTTACCGACAGAGGCGACCGCCATCTGGCGATCCGTCCCGAAATGACTCCCACCGTGGCACGTATGGTGTCTAACAAGATCGGTGAGCTCAATTTCCCGCTCAAGTGGTTCTCCATGCCCAACTGCTACCGCTATGAGCGTCCGCAGAGAGGCAGATTGCGCGAGTTCTGGCAGGTCAACGTGGATATTTTCGGCTGCGATACCTATGAGGCAGACCTGGAGGCTATCACCAGCGCGATCCGTATTCTGCGTGCCTTTGGTGCGGACGAGACCATGTTCCGCGTGCACATCAACAACCGCCGTTTCTTTAACGACGTGATCGCAACCATTGCGGGCGAGGGCGAGGAGCGCGCACGCAAGGTTTCCAAGATCGTGGATAAGAAGAACAAGATCCCGCGCGAGAACTACGAAAAGGAAATGGGCGAGCTGGGCATTTCTGCCGAGCAGATCGCCAAGATCGACTCTCTGTACGGCATGAGCGTATCCGATGCAGTTGCACTTTGCCCCGAGAGCCGCGGTGCGCAGGAGCTTGACAGCCTGTTTGACATGCTTACCAAGATGGGTCTTGACCGCTACTGCACGTTTGATTTCGGCATCGTGCGCGGTCTGGACTACTATACCGGTACCGTTTTCGAGGTATTTGACCTCGCGCCCGAGAACAACCGCGCCATGTTCGGCGGCGGCAGATACGACAACCTTGTCGGCTTGTTCGTCAAGAATCAGATCAGCGGCGTGGGCTACGGCTTGGGTGACGTGACCTTGGAAAACTTCCTGACCATCCATAATTTGATCCCCGATCTGTACACCGGCGGCACCAAGGTGCTTGTCACGGTATTTGACGACGTGCCCTACGAGCACATGGCTTGCCTGGTAGAATCTCTGCGTGACGCTGGCGTGGCATCCACGCTGTATATCGGCAAGAAGAAGTTCGGCAAGCAGCTGGATTGGGGCGTGAAGCAAGGCTTTTCGCACGTGGTCATCATTGGTGGCAGCGAGTATGAAGCAGGCGAGGCTAAGGTCAAGAACCTGATCAGCAGAGAAGAGCAGAGTGTCAAGATCGACGAGCTGATCGCATTCTTTGCATAAACAAAAGTTAATTTTTGAAATTACAGAGGAGGGGCATCATGGTATATCTGTTTTTGGCAAACGGCTTTGAGGAGATCGAGGCGCTGACGCCCTTGGACGTTTTGCGTCGCGCGGGCGTGCCCGTGACCACGGTTGGTGTGGGCGGTGACAGCATTCTCGGTGCGCACGGCATTCGCGTGCAGGCTGATATTCCCGACACCATGTACCGCGATTCCGCTCCCGATATGATCATTCTGCCCGGTGGTATGCCCGGCTCGGAAAATCTGGATAACTCCCGCGTGGTGGATGCCGCCCTGCGTGCGGCTGCACGCAACGGTGCGTATCTGTGCGCCATTTGCGCCGCCCCCATGGTGCTTGGCAAGCGCGGATATCTGCAGGACAAGAGAGCAGTGTGCTATCCCGGCTTTGAGCAGTACCTTGACGGTGCTACCGTGACCGATGCGCGCGTGGAGTGCGACGGCAAGGTCATTACCTCCAAGGGCATGGGTGCTGCGCTGGAATTCGGTCTTGCTTTGGTAGAGGTGCTGTGCGGCAAGGAAAAAGCCGAGCAGATCGGACAAGCGGTATTTGCGAAATGAAAGATATGACAAAGAAGGAATTGCGAGCCGCTTTCAAGGCGGCTCGTGCCGATATGACAAGGGAAGAGCGTGCGGCGCAATCGCACAAGATCTGCGCGCAGATCTTGCAAAGCCCCATGTATGCGGACGCTTCCTGCGTGCTGCTGTATGCGGCGAAGGACGAGGAGATCGACCTGTCAGCCGTGGCGCGCGATGCATGGGAAAAAGGAAAGACGGTGGCGTATCCGCGCTGTCTTGATAAAGCGGGGAGCATGGCGTTTTACGTGGTGGATACCCCCGAACGCTTGGTAGAGGGCAGCTTCGGCATCCAAGAGCCGAGCGAGGACTGCCTGCCCTGGCAGCCGACTGCCGATGCGCTTTGCATCCTGCCCGCGCTGGCGGTGGATGCATTCGGTAACCGTCTCGGCTACGGCAAGGGCTATTATGATAGGTTCTTGGCTGATTTTGAAGGTGTGAGCGCGTGTGCGGTCTATCATTGCGGTGTAGCCGAAAGCTTGCCGGCGGATGCGTACGACGTTTTTGCGGCATATATCGTGACCCCCGACGGCGTTTGCTCCGCTGCCGTGATTGAAGCGGTGGGCGCAGATGCGGGGCAGACTGTGATCGACGACGCGGCGTATGCGACCGAATCGAGTGATCTTGACGTTTCTGACGAATATGATGCCGACGACGGTTACGATGCCGACGATGGCTACGAGCCAGAGGAGCATACCGAAGAGATCGGAGCGGACGTGCGCAGTCAACGCTTTACGTACCGTTGGAAGCGTATTCCCGTGCTGGGCAAGCTGCCCTTTGATCCCGTTATGCTGCTGATCTTGGGCAATTTTGCGCTGTTGCTGCTTTCGCGCTTACTGGACGTGCTGCTGCTTGACCGCGATAACGAATATTTGGCGGTCGTGCTGCTGCAGATTTTGATTTTCGTGATCCCGGGGTATCTGTTCCTGCGTTTCCGCGGCAAAAATTACGCCAAGCGGTTGCGCCTGCGAGCACCCGGATTTGAGCACGTTTTGCTGGTTGCAAGTGCGGCAGGCGTGCTGATCACGGGCTGCTTTTTGCTCAGCGTGCTGATGGGAAATCTGAGCGCAGGGCAAAGCTTTGTGCTCTACGATACCTTCACCTCGCATCAGGACGGCACGACCATGGGCGTGGCGTACTTGGTGCTTGCGTATGCCATCCTGCCTGCCGTATGCGAGGAGGTCATCTTCCGCGGCATTCTGTGTGCGGAATTTGAGGGCAGGGGCGTGGCTTGCGCTGTTGCGGTCAGCTCGATTCTGTTCTCCATGCTGCATTTCAATCTGCTGGCAATGCCGGTGTATCTGTTTGCGGGCGTGATTCTGGCGCTGGTGCTGTATGCGACGCGCTCGGTGTTCTGTGCCGTGATCGTGCATTTTCTGTACAATCTGTTCTGTCTGTTCGGGCAGAGCGGCTTTGCGGATTTCTACGTGACGCAAAGCGCCACTACGCTGTTCTTGATCTTGATGATCGCGGCGCTGCTTTTGTGCCTTGCCGTTTTCTTTGGCGAGAGCAGCAGGTTGTACCGTGCGTATGCAAAGGATGGCGCGTTGGATGCGTACAGACCCGCAACCAAGCCCTCGGCTGCCGAGGTTGCCAAAAATGCCGCGCTGGCATTCGCCTCTCCTGCGGCAATTCTTTGCGTGGTGCTGTATCTGGTGATTTGTATTTTTCGTTAACTTATAAGGGGCTGCTGGCGGTGCATGCGATAGAGCAGTATCAAATTGAACAATCCCTACAGACAGGAAAAGGATGAAGAATTGTTAAGATTCTTCGTCCTTTTTCTTGATAAGCACTGCTTTTGCGAGCGCAAAAGCATATAGTGAAATGTTTTGCTGCCGCAAAACGTGAAATAATGTGCGCTGCACATTGTGAAATATCTCGCCCTGCTCGATGTGAAATGAAATTTGCCCACGTTCGCAGTGCGAACATTTCACATTTGCGAAGCAAATATTTCACCGCGAAGCGATTTCACTTGCCCGCAAGGGCAAATTTCGTTGCGCACCTGCTCTATGGCAGGTGCGCGTGCGGCAACCCCTTTGATTTTTGTTAAACTTGCGTAAAACTCTTGACGCATGCGCGATTTTATGGTATAATTTGGACAATACCCCCAATCTGAATATAGGAGGCATTTATGAAATTCAATCGAACCATCCTTTCACGTGTCGTTTGCATGGTGCTTTGCATTGCCATGCTGGCGGCTGTGGGCGTGCAGACCGCTTGGGCGGCAAGCGCCGTGGTCAACGTGCACAGCAGCTCGGGCACGGGCAGAGGTGCGCAAAGCGTTGGCGGTGACTATGGCATTCGCTTAGGTATCAACGGTGCGTTTACCTCGGTGGAGGTTTCCATGCCTACGTGGAGCACCAACGACTCGGCTGCTACGCTGAGCCTTTACGCGTGGGACACCAATTATGACATTACGATTATGGCAGAACCGCTGGTCACGCAGCGCTTTGACCCCTTACGTGACAATGCATATAACAAGCTGACCTTTGATCCGCTGCCTGCGGGTGAATACTTCTTGCGTATTCACGACGTGCGCGGTCAGGTGGGCGTATGGGTGCAGGATTACTCGGATAACGGCAGCTTCGTGTATACCAACGGCTCCGAGAGCAGACGCGACTGGGATATGCATGTGACCTTTGTTGAGCGTCCCGAGCAGCCCTTCTTCCAGCTGGAGCCCCAGAAGGTCGTGGAGCCCGAAAAGCCCGTAGAAATTCCCAAGGACAGCCTTTGGCACCAGAATCAGGCAATGCCCGACACTTGGGTATTTACCGACGGTCTTGGCAGAGTTTCTCTGACCAATGCCGAGGTGGGCGCGCCCCGCGAGGACAAGACGCTTGCCATGTTCTACTGGACCTGGCACACCAAGGAGACCGCCTCCAAGGGCGCGGTCAACACCACCGAGCTTTTGAAGGAATTCCCCGAGGCAAAGAATGATTATAACCACCAGGCATGGGTAGGCAAGGGACATTACTGCTTCTGGAACGAGCCGATCTACGGCTTCTATACCACCGAGGATCCGTGGGTACTGCGTAAGCAGGCAGAGCTGCTTGCCAACGCGGGCGTGGATACCATTTTCGCGGATAATACCAACGGCGGATTTACCTGGAGAGAGAGCTATTTCGTGCTGTATCCCACTTGGGAAGAGGCAATGAAGACGGGCGGCGTGGACGTGCCCAAGGTATCGTATCTGTTGCCCTTCGGTGTGCACTCGGGTGCAGTTTCGCAGACAAACGTGATCTATCACGATATCTATAAGCCCGGTCTTTACAAGGATCTGTGGTTCTATTGGGAAGATAAGCCTATGCTGATGGGTCACCGCAATGCCGTTCCGGACGGCGATATCGGTAAGGAGATCAAGGACTTCTTTACCTGGCGTGCAGGTCAGCCCGAGTATCGCGTGAGCGAGACCGCTGCCAAGACCTGGGGCTGGCTGTCGGTATTCCCGCAGGCATTGTATTCCATCAAGGGTCCCGCGGGCGTCAGAAACGGCTTGATCGAGCAGATGTCGGTAGGCGTGGCTGTCAACCACAACTACGTGACCAAAGAGATCACCGCGATGAACGGTGAGAACGTCATGGGACGCTCCTACACCTCGGATTATCCCGACAGATACGAGAAGGAAGGCCCGAGCGCATCTCTGTGGGGATATCAGTTTGCAGAGCAGTTCAATTATGCAATTGAAACCGACCCCGACGTTATTTTCGTGACCGGCTGGAACGAATGGCACGCATGGCGTCAGCCCGATCCTTGGGGCGGCGCAAACTCCAAGGTCAACAATGCGCTTGTAGACCAGTTTGATAACGAATTCTCCCGTGACCTTGAGCCTACCAAGGGTGAGCTGAAGGACCACTACTATTACCAGTTCGTTAACTTTGCCCGTCAGTATAAGGGCGCAAATCCCATTCCCACGCCCAGCCTGAACGCTACCATTGATCTTGGCGCAGGGCAGGCACAGTGGAAGGACGTTGCTCCTTACTACGGCTCTTACGCTAACAACGTAGGCGACCGCAAGAGCTCGGGCTACGGCAATCTGAAGTACACCGAGACCTCGGGCAGAAACGATCTGATCGGTGCACAGGTGGCACGTGACGACGAGTACGTTTACTTTAACGTAGAGTGTGCAGAGGATATTACCCCCTATACCGACAGCCTGTGGATGACGCTGTACATTGACTCTGACCAGCAGAATCAGGGTTGGGAGACCTTTGAATACGTGATCAACAAGTCCGCTGCGTCTGCTGACACCGTTGTACTGGAAAAGTTCTCCGGCAACGGCTACGAGTCCACCAAGGTTGCGGATTGCGCATACACCGTGGATGGCAGATACATGACCGTCAAGGTAGCCAAGAGCGATCTCGGCTTGTCCGGTAACGACTTTACCATCAACTTCTCCTGGACGGATAACGTACACGATGAGGGCGATTACGAGAAGTTCTCGGGTGATATCATGGACTTCTATATTTCCGGTGACGTTGCTCCCGGTGCGCGCTTTAAGTACAGCTACGTCAGCACGCAGCAGAACGCTACGGGCGAGCAGCCTACTACCGAAGAGATCACCACTGAGCCTGTCGAGACCGAGACCGATGCGGCTACGACCGATGCTCCTGCAACCGAGCAGGAGACCGAGCCCGAGGCAAAGGGCGGATGCAAGTCTGTCGCTGTTGGCGCAGCAGTGTTTGCCATCGTTGCACTTGGCGCGCTTGTCATCGCAAAGAAGAAGGATTAAAATCACATATCAATACAGCACCCCCGCCCAGCAATCGGCGGGGGTGCGGTGGTGTTATGGGGGGAGGGGGGTATGGAATCCGGCCCCACCGG
>JAZOVZ010000060.1:0-20114 GCA_045658965.1 Eubacteriales bacterium | reverse complement strand
GCGGTGGTCCGAGGATCACCGCCGTTTTTCTGCGTATTAATTCATTTTATCCATATCGGTGGCGTAGCACCACTTGCCGCCCGTGAAGCGACCGAATATGTATTTGCTGCTGGCAGACTCGGAAAGCACGTACAGCTTGCCGTCCACGAACGCCATTTCCTCGGACATGGGTGCGATCTTATGATTCATGATCAAGGACGCGCTGTCCATGGCGTAAAGCGGCACGGTCTTGCCAAGCACCGTGATCTCACCCTGCTTTTGGAGCGTAGTCATATCGTACTCCAGAATATGCGAGAACGAAAGTCCCCAGGAGGTAGAGAGATACACGCGCTCACCGTCGGGAGAGAACGTCATGCCCTGCACCTGATTGGGCAGGCTGTATGCCAGATTGGGTTGAGGATCAATGCCGTACTCCGCACTTTCGGAAAGATTAAATCTCACGGCAAGTGCGTAATGCACGTCCCCTGCCTCGGTGGTCATGTGGTGAGATACGGGTGTGGGATATACCTCCTCGCGGTAAAATTCACCAAGCACCAGCGTATCCTTATACACCGTAACAAATGCGGGAATCAGATAATCCTGGTCGGATACCTTCAGGCTGATGCTGCCTTTGCACTTGACGCTACCGCCGTTTTCTGCCGCCATGATCTCGGCATAGGAATACACGTACAGGATCGCCTCGTCGCCTGCTATGTACACAAAGTCGCCGTACTTGGCAATACCGCCGCCGTGACCGACAAAGTCGGTGCCGTCCTCGTTTTCCAAGGTGACCTTTTGCAGGCATTCTCCGGTTGCAGCATCCACGACGTAAACGGGCGATGCCGCACCGTCCGAGCGGTAGCCGCTGAGCAGCAGCGTCTGCTCAGCCTCGCAATAATGCATGCCCTGCGGCACGTAGCCTTCCATGATATCGGGAATCACGAACGCTTTATCCGATGCGCCGTAATAAATTGCCACGGGCAGCTTGAAATAACCGATCGCACCGACAAGCACCAACGCCAGCAGCGCGATCAGGCTGCCAAGCACGATCAGGGTAATCAGTAAAGGTTTGTTGTTTTTCATTAGTTATCCTCCGTTTTATACCAAGTCGGTATAATTCTGTTCATATTGTCATACCAGGCAAGCACCTCTGCTTGCTGTTTTTTCATCACGGCAATCTCGCGCTCTCCAAAAGGAATCGCCCAAGGCAAGGAGCTCAAGGTATTTGAGCAAATATACAGTGCAAGCAGCTGCCAGAATTCTGTAGGCACGTTGCCTGCAAAATAACCATCCACCATACCCGAAGCAAAGGCGGGAGTTGCTTGTGCGCACCAAACGATGCGGTTGAATTCCTCCCACGGGTCTCCGTAATCGTCGCGGTCAAAATCAATGATGACCAACCTTCCCTCCGCATCTACCATCATGTTGCCGATATGATAGTCACCGTGCTGATAGCTCTGCGGACGGTCGTTAAGCAAACGACGGTTTTGCGCGATATAGTCCAGCATTTCAGCATCCCCGTGCGCATATTTGAGCGGACAATCCGCATACATTTTGATCTTACGATCGATCTTGGCGTTAAAGCGAGTTTTCCAATCCGGTACACCTTCGGGCGCGGGAATGGAATGGATGCGCGCAAGGATCTGTCCTGCCTTGCAGCCATATTCATATTGTTTTTTTTCGGGCAACGTGGGAATGTATTCTTCGGCATCAAATCCTTCAATAAAGCTTTGCAGGCTGTAAACGCCCTCGTCGCACTCGCCAAATTCGATCGGCAGGCACATGGGAATGCCCAGCTCTGCCACCCTTTGCATTTGCGCAAATTCGCGCCTTTTGCGTTCAGCACGCTCAATGGGAGAGATGCGCAGCAGATATTTTGTGCCGTCTGCCGTGACCGCACAGTATTTTTTGTCGCCCGACCAGCCCTTTTCAATAGGCGTTGTTTGTACAATATTCTCGTAGATCATTCGTCTTTCCACAGCGTGATTGCAGGCAGCAGGTCACCGCCGCCGAAGGAATGCCATGCGACCACTCTTTCCTGCTCGGGGATATACAGCAAAAACTGCCCAAACGCGCCTCCCTTACCGTATGCTTTGCCGGAGCAGATGTTATGGAACTCATAGCCGCGTCTGCGCGTGATCTCTACCCATTCCTCGGACAGAATGCGCTTGCCCTGCCACACGCCGCCGCGCAAATACAGCTCGCCTAATTTTGCCATGTCCTCGGTGTAGATATAAAGACCCGTTGCGCCCATGGGGTAGCCATAGGGGCACTTGCTCCACGCCATTTCGCGGTAACCCAGAGGATAGAACAATCGCTTCCACAGAAAATCGTCCAGCTTTTCCCCGCTCTTTTTGCTGACCACGCGCGAAAGCAGATAAAACGCCGCATCGCTGTACGCGCCCTTTGTACCGGGCACAAAATTCAGCTTGGTCTTAAAGAGGTAGGTCAGATAATCGTCCGTGCCCAGCGTGCTTGCGTCAATGGCATCGATATCGAGATACCCTTCGGAAAAGCCGCAGCCGTGCACCATGGCGTGATGCACGGTCATATGCTGCCATTTCTCGTCCATATCCTCGGGAAGCTCGTCCGCAAAGATGTCCACAATGCGCTCGTTCACATCAATCAAGCCTTGATCGTACAGCATACCGATCGCGGTCACAACAAAGGATTTTGCAACCGAATAGCTGTTCTGGCAGGCATTGCCTTGATTTAAGGTGACGGTTTCGATCTTGCCCTTGTGAATTTCGGTGATCTTATAAAACGTGCCGCCGACGCGCGCTGCCTCGGCACACAGCATATCCAGATATTTGCTCATAGCAGAACCTCCGTAATTAGCATCTCGTTTATTATAGCAGATTGCACACTGTAAGCGCAAGTGTTTTTTGCAAACTTACCAAAATTTAATACCTTAAATAGATTCGATTGACAGCCCTCCTTAGGCATGGTATAATGAATGCAGTATAGTTTGAGGAGTTATATATGAAATACAGAATCGTTGTACTGCTGCTCGCCCTGGCGTTGCTTACGGGTTTGCCTGCAGCGTTTACTGCGTTTGCCGAGGATGCCGTCATCCTTCCCTCTTGGTTCTATGACTTTACAAATTCAAGTATTATGGCGAATATCGGTGGCGGCAGCAACAATATTACCTACGTGGTCAACGAGGGCTCGCACACCACGCTTCATGCGCTTGGCGGCGACCCGCAATTACCGCTGATCGCGCCCAATATTTACGTTGGCAGCGCGAAATACCTTTGCATAGAATACAGAACCGATAATACCGAAATGGGTGAGCTGTACATTTCTCACGATGCCGGTGTTACAATGGGGGAAAGCCCCGATGCAAAGCTCCAATGGAACTGGATCAACGACGGTGAATGGCACAGACTCATCGTATATTGCGAGGGCTGGGCTGAAGCTGAAGACGCCGTGTTGACCGCATTGCGCTTTGATCCCATGGTCTTGGGGTTGGAGGAATGCAACGGTGAGACGCTGGATATCCGTTTCCTTGCCTTTTTCAGGGACGAGCAGGATGCCGTGAATTTTGATCAGGCAGCATATCAAAAGTACGTTTCCCAAAACGGCACGCCCTTCCCCGAGGACGTCCGCCCGCCCAGTTCCCCCTGGCCTAACCCCGAATATCGGGAGCAAGAGGTTCATCCCGACGATAACCGCGAGGGCACGCTCAAGATTACTTACTCCGAGGACGGCAAGCACGCTACGATCTCATACGGTGAGGGTGAGCATGCGGTTTCTTATACGGTTCCCAACAACGAGATCAACCTGTTTGGCGGGTATGCGGGCACGGACGATCTTGGCAGGTCACTTTTCGACTCTACCCAAGTGGGCGTGGTGACCGAGGATCACGAGGTTGGTATCTTCTATTATCTCTGGCACGGCGAGCACGGTGACCAGGGCGTTTACAATATGCAGCAGATCATTGATCAAGTAGGTATTGAAGCCGCGGGAAACCCCGATTGCGAGATGTGGGGCAAGCCTTACGACTGGCATTGGTGGGGCGAGCCGCTCTACGGCTACTATTATGCCGATGATAACTGGGTGGTACGCAAGCACATTGAGCTGCTGATAGGCGCAGGCATCGACTTCTTATACCTTGATGCCACCAACGGCTTTGCGTATACGGAAAACGCACTCAAGCTGATGGCGGTCCTGCACGACTTCAACAAAATGGGCTATGATGCTCCCGAGGTCGTATTTTACACCAATACCAATGCAGAGTCCTGCGTACGCGAGATCTACGAGAAGATCTACTCCCCCGGCTTTTACAAGAACACATGGTATATGCTGGACGGCAAGCCCTTGATCATTGCCCCTTACGAAGCAAATATTGACGACTTCTTTACTGTCAAGCTCAATCAGTGGCCTACGGAAGCTCCCAAGGAAAACGGCTGGCCCTGGATGGATTTTGAGTGGCCGCAGCGCATCTACAACGATGCCAACGGCACAGCGGGCGCGATCAGCGTTTCCCCCGCTCAGCCCGGCAGTACGGCGACCTTTGCGGACGCGCTGCTGTACGGAAACACGACCGTGCTTGGCAGATCCTTTGCCGCAGACCTCAACTCCCCTGCCGCACGCGATGCCTATTATCAGAGTTTGAAGAATTCTCCCGCGCTGTACTTGCAGGGACTGAATTTCCAAGCGCAATGGGACAGAGCGATTGAGGCTGACGTTCCCTTTGTGCTTGTGACCGGTTGGAATCAATGGATCACGCAAAGAACAGAGTCTGCCGACAAGATCGGCTTTAGAGGTGGCGTTACCGCCGAATTCTCTACCGATACCGAAATGATGAAGGGCGGATATTTCGATAACTATTACATGCAGCTCGCCTATAATATCCAAAGGCTGAAGGGCGCGGCACCCGTGATCGTGCAGGACGCACGCAACGCAGTCAATCTCACAGGCAGCTTTGACGTGTGGGACAAGGTGCAAGTTACTTACACCGACCCCATCAAAGATATGCTGGATCGCGACTCGTACGGCTTTGGCAGCATTCATTACGTCAACAATACCGGTAAAAACGACATCGTAGCCGCAAAGGTCACCGCAGACACCAAAAACGTGTATTTCTACGTAGAGACCAGAGAGAATATCTGCTTACCCAAGGATAACAGATCCTGGATGCAGCTGTTTATCTCCACGGGCGGCGACGGCTGGTACGGATACGATTACATCGTCAACTACAAAACCAAGGAGCTTGACACCACGACGGTCGCGCGTTACTGCGGCACGGACGGCTCTTATGCTTTTGAAGTGATCGGAGAGGTCAGCTATCGCGTGCAAGGCAATCAAATGATGATTGCTGTGCCCATGGAAATGCTGGGGATCACCAATCCCAACGGCATTAAGTTTGATTTCAAATGGGCAGACAGCCGCTCTTTGATTACCACCATGGAGCAATTCTACACCGACGGTGATGCAGCTCCCTTGGGCAGACTGAATTACGTTTATCAAAACTGCCTTGACCCCGAAACCGCCGAGCAGTACGTGCCAAGCACGGATGCCCCCGAAGATGAGGGCAAGAGCGGTGGATGCAAATCCATTACAAGCAGCACAGTCGTCCTGATCGTCATTGCAGCACTTCCCTTTGCGGCTTGCGCCAAAAAGAAAAAGCAATAATCGCTTCGGCTGCCCTTTGCGGGCAGCCGATTTTTTGCGCCTGTGGTATGTCAATTTGCATATACTTGTGACAAATCTTTTTTGCAAGATAGCCAAAGTTGTTCGTCTCAATTCCCATTCAATTGACAAACCCTGCCTTGCGTGCTATAATAATTGAAACACATTTTATACGGAGGGTCCTTCTATGAAACGAATCGCTCTATTTGCATTATGCGCCTGCATGTTGCTTGGCACGCTTGTATGCCTGAGCGCAGCGGCGCAGGAATACGAGGCAAAGCCCACTTACGTCCTTGACTTTGGCGACAAAGAGGTCGGCAAGCAATTAAAGGGCGTGGCAAAAATGACCTATGAGGTCAAAGAGGGTGAGTACACCACCTTTACCGCGACCGAAAACGACCCTGCCATGGAGCTTCCCACGCCCGATATCAAGGTGGCGGACGCGGCTTATCTTGTGATCGAATACCGCACCACCGTCAAGGTGATGGGTGAGATATACATTGCAAGAAACGACGGCGTTTCCTTCTCGCAGGAAGCTGCTTCCCACCTGGAATGGAATTGGGAAGCCGACGGCGAGTGGCACAAGCTGATCGTACGTTGCGACGGCTGGGCGGACGTGCAGGACGTCGTGTTCACGCAGCTGCGCTTTGACCCCTTGCACATGCATCAGGGCATCAAGGAAGGCGACGCGATCGATCTGCGTTACTTTGCATTCTTTGACAGCGAGGAAAAGGCGCAGGCGTTTGATTTTGCTGCCTACAAGGAATACGCAAAGCAGGAGCAGCAGAGCCAAGAGGAGGCAGCTACCCTGCCCAAGACCGAGTGGCCCGATCCCGAATTTACGGAAAACACTCCGAACGCAGACGATAACTACGACGGCACGCTCAAGATCACTTACTCCGATGACGGCAAATACGCTACTATTTCCTACGGTTCGGGTGAGAATGCCGTTTCCTACACCGTTCCCAACAACGAAGTCAATCTGTTCGGCGGTTATGCCGGCACAGACGATCTGGACCGTTCCCTGTTTGATGCCACGCAGGTTGGCGTTGTGACAGAGGATCACGACGTGGGTATCTTCTACTTCCTCTGGCACGGTCAGCACGGCGACCCCGGCGTGAAGAATATGCAAGAGATCATTGACCAATCGGGAGATAAGGCAGGCGACGTGAACAATCCTTTGTGGGGTCCCGTTCACACCTGGCACTGGTGGGGCGAGCCTCTTTACGGCTACTACTACATTGACGACGAATACGTTATGCGCAAGCACGTTGAGCTGCTTATGAACGCAGGCGTTGACTTCCTCTATTTTGACACCACCAACCTTGCCACCTATTCCGGCATTGCACTCAAGCTCATGGCAATTCTGCACGAATTTAACGAGCAGGGCTACGACGCTCCCGAGGTCATGTTCTATACCAATACCGATGCCGTGATCCGCGTCAAGCAGATCTACGACGAGATCTACGCCCCCGGTCATTACCCCGATACCTGGTACATGATCGACGGCAAGCCCGCTATCGTTGCTCCCTATGAGGCGAACGTCAACGATTTCTTTACCATTAAGCTCAATCAATGGCCCACCGAGGACATGAAGGAAAACGGCTGGCCCTGGATGGATTTCGAGTGGCCGCAGAACGTCTATAACGACGCAAACGGCAAGCCCAGTGCGATCAATGTATCCATTGCACAACATCTTGGCACGGCTTGCTTCTCCGATTCCGCACTTTACGGTGATAAATCCAACCTTGGCAGATCCTTTGCCGGAAAGGTCAATAACGCAAAATCGCGTACCGATTACTTCAAGCTGCTTGACAAGAATCCCAACGCATTCGTGCAGGGTTCAAACTTCCAGTCCCAGTGGGACAGAGCCATTGAGGCTGACGTTCCTTACGTACTGGTTACGGGCTGGAACGAGTGGATCGCGCAAAGACAGGATTATCCCGAAAAGATCGGCTTTGTGGACTGCGCTTCCTCCGAATTCTCGCGTGATGCCGAAATGATGAAGGGCGGCTACTTTGATAACTACTACATGCAGCTTGCCTATAATATCCAAAGACTCAAGGGCGCAGCACCCGTGATCGTGCAGGATGCACGCAACGCAGTCAACGTCACAGGCTCGTTTGACATTTGGGAAAAGGTACTTGTTTCCTACACCGACCCCGCAAACGATATGCTGGACCGTGACGCTTACGGCTTTGGCAGAGTCAAGTACACCAACACCACGGGCAGAAACGATATTCTCGCCTCCAAGGTAACGGCAGACACCAAGAACGTTTACTTCTACGCAGAAACCCGTGAGTATATTACCATGTTCGACAATGCGTCTACCTGGATGCAGCTGTTTGTGGACGTGGATTGCAATGCCAACACCGGCTGGTACGGCTATGATTACATTGTCAACTACGGCGCAAAGGACGAATTCACCACCACCGTGGCGCGCTATAACGGCACGGACGGCGCTTACTCCTTTGAGGTTGTGGGTGAGGTCAACTACCGCGCAAAGGAAAACAAGATGATGATCGCAGTTCCCATGGAGCTGCTGGGCATTACCAATCCGAGCGGCATTAAGCTGCAGTTCAAGTGGGCTGACAGCGACAGCAAGATCGAGACCATGGAGCAGTTCTACACCGACGGTGACACCGCTCCTCTGGGCAGACTCAACTACACCTATCAGAACTGCATCGATCCCAAGACTGCCGAGCAGTACGTGCCGAGCACCGAAACTACCGAGCAGAGCACCGATGAGGCAACCGACGAGGTCAAGCCCGGCGGATGCAAGTCCGTAGTGGGCGGCATGATCGTTCTGATCAGCCTTGCTGCACTTCCCTTTGCGGTTTGCACCAAAAAGAAAAAGCACTAAACAATAAAAATAGGGGGCTGAGTCATCAACTCAGCCCCCTTTGCATTTGCAAAGATGTGAAAGAGCGTCCGTGTGATGCACCTCATCCACCGCAACCGCGTCAAAAAATCGCTCCAAGTATTCGCGTTTTTCTTCCGCTGCGGTCCCCCTTCCCCAGCGGGGCAAGGCTTTCTGCGCGCATCCTTTTCGTTAGGTTGACCGTTATGGTGAAGGCAATGATTGTGTCCGTCTTGCTCGTATTTATCGATAAGGGCAACCAAAATAAGCCTTGCCCCGCTGGGGAAGATATTTGCAAGCAAATTAGACCGCAGCGGAGAGGGTTCGAGGCGAGAGAGCCGAGAAGTATCGACGCGGTTGCGGTGGATGAGGTGCATCACGCGGACGCTCCCTCACCAAAACGGACATTCTCTTGCAAAGCTACTCAAGCACATAGATCAAATAGCACAAGAAAAGGGCTAAGTCAATGACTCAGCCCCGATTTATTTACACCATCCTCGACTGCCCCTACATTTGCGGTATGCGGCTCGCGGGCGATCACTGATCGCCCCTACGCAGGGAATTCACAGCAATGCAAGAATCTCCGCAGCGTTGGTGTCGGGCTTGACCTTGGGCATGACGTGGGTGACAAACCCTTGCTCGTCAATGATAAAGGTGCAGCGCACGATGCCAAACCCCAGCTTGCCGTACAGCTTTTTCTCCTGCCATGCGCCATAAGGCTCGATGGCAAGGCGGTCGGGGTCGGACAAAAGAATAAACGGCAGGCTATACTTCTCTGCGAATTTGAAGTGCGACGCCGTGCTGTCACGGCTGATGCCGATGACCACGACGTCCTTTTGCTTGAATTGCTCGTATGCGCCTGCAAATGCGCAAGCCTGACGGGTGCAGCCGGGAGTGTTATCCTTGGGATAGAAATAGACGACCACCTTTTTTCCAAGGAAGTCGGAGAGAGAGACGGCGTTGCCGTCTTTATCGTTGAGCGTAAAATCGGGTGCTTTTTGTCCTACTGTTAACATAATATCCTCCTAACTTTTGAAACCTCACCGTGGAGCTCTGCTCCAAAAATGGGTTGGGACCCATTTTTAGGTGTGGTTTAGGCGCGAATGCATACTGAACAAGCGAGTAAAGTAAAACTTCGCGGCTATTTTTCTTCCACGCGCTTGCCGCAAATGTGCTCGGGCGTCAATTTCAGCAAAAGCGTGCCCTTGGCAAAGCGGTTGATCTCGTGCGCAATAAACTTTTCATCACTTGTGAATTGTCGGCTCATTGCCGTGCAGATATGCACCACGCAGTCCACGTCGTGAATCATTTCCATGCGCCCGAACACCACAACGCTGCGCACCTCCAGCGCCCAGTCATTGGGGATAGGCTTTCCCTGCTCGGTCACGCAATAGCAGACCTTGTCAGATCTGAGCAGCGAATCGGTGCGATGGCTTTCGGTTCGCTTACCGGTATGGAAATACAGACAGCCGTCCTCGGGATTATAGTAATGGTTGATCGGTGCAGCATAAGGGTATCCGTCGTCACCGTTGACGCTGAGCACACCGCGCTTTTGCTCACGCAGTATGGCTATACATTCCTCCCTCGGCAGCTGCTTTCTTTGTCTGACCATCAAACGAAACATACGTGGACTCCTTTTGTCGATTTATCGGTTATAGTATAACATATAGGCGGCGGTTTCGTCAAGCAATATTGACACAGTTTTAGCGTTGTGGTATAATAATGCCAATACATGTAAAGGACGGTGTCACTTATGCAATACAGAAAGTTAGGAAATACGGGACTTGTGGTCAGCGAGATCGGCGTGGGCGGTGAGTGGCTGGAAAGACATAACGCCGAGGAGGTCAAGGCGGTCATGGACACTTGCTATGCGCAAGGGATTAACATTGTGGACTGCTTTATGTCCGAGCCGAACGTGCGCACCAACATTGGTAACGCCATTAAGGATAACCGCGACAAATGGATCGTGCAGGGGCACGTGGGCTCTGCATGGCGTGACGGACAGTACGTGCGTACCAGAGATATGGACGAGGTCAAGGCAGCGTTTGCCGACCTGCTTGCACGTTTTCAGACAGATTACATTGATCTCGGTATGATCCACTTTGTTGACAAATTAGAGGATTGGAAAACCGTCTTGGAATGCGGCTTTATGGATTATATGCTCGAGCTCAAGGCAAGCGGCGCGATCAGACATATTGGTCTGAGTACCCATAACACCACCATTGCAAGACTCGCGGTCGAGCATGGCGCGGTGGAGGTCATTCTGTTCTCGCTCAATCCCGCATACGACCTGCTGCCGCCTACCGAGAACATTGACGATTTCTTTGTGGATGAATATGACGCAAAATTTGCGGGCATTGATCCCGAGAGAGCTGATCTCTATAAGCTTTGCGAGCAGAAGGGCGTGGCGATCACGGTCATGAAGGGACTTGGCGGCGGCAGACTTTTGGATGCCAAGCGTTCGCCCTTTGGCGTGGCACTCACACCCGTGCAATGCCTGCACTATGCCCTGACAAGACCTGCGGTTGCAAGTGTGCTGATCGGCTTTGATAACGTGGAGCAGATCCCGGCTTCACTGGCTTACGAAAGCGCAACCGAGGACGAAAAGGATTATGCCACCGTGCTTGCAAACGCGCCCAGACACGCGTATAGCGGACAATGCACCTATTGCGGTCATTGCAAGCCCTGCCCTGTCAATATCGATATTGCCATGGTCAATAAGCTCTATGACCTTGCGACCATGCAAGAGGGTGTGCCCGCATCGGTACGGGAACATTATATGAATCTGGACGCACACGCAGACGATTGCCTTGCATGCGGCGCATGCGAGTCAAGATGCCCGTTTGGCGTGCCGGTCATTGAAAAGATGAAGACCACAGCGGAGCTCTTCAAATAAAAACAAGCCCAATCTATGAAAAGTTTTGATCAAACTTTTTCAAAAGTTTGCGCAAGTCAAGGGCGCGCAGCCCTTGTCGCGCCCGCAGGCGCGAAACACCTTACACGCCGTTTTTTTGGTTCTTTTTTTGCGGCTACTTGCTCAAAAAAAGAACGAAAACGGTTTCCTCACACAATCCCCCAACAAACATAAAGAACCGAGGCTTGCGCCTCGGGTCTTCTCTTTTAATCACACAAATCCCGTATGCTCTTGATCAGCGTATGTCTCTACGCGGTTTCCACCTACATGGTTATTCCCCGTGCAACGCCTTGCGTTCTTTTTCTCTCTTTTTACGAGCAGACAAGCAACCCCAAAGCACACCGAGTGACGGGATCGCGGTGACGATCAACGACGCAACCAGTACCGACCAAACGGATTGTTCGGTAATATCGTGAGCACCGGGAGAAATCAAGCGCGCAAGCGCATAACCCTCGCTCAAGAAAATGTACACGTATTTGGTCCAGCACAGCAATATACATAAGGCAAGGTGTGCTGCGGTCGGAATACCAATCATAGATAGCATTCCCTTTTTATCCAGCTTGGCAGCCTCATCGTTGCCTCTATATACAAAAAACAGAATCACAACCGATGTGGCAAGCAGGACAAGGAGCGTCACGAGGTTTTCGACAGTTTCCTTAACAGAGGAATCCACATACATACCGCGAACGATATAAAGCGGAATCATCGACACAAGGAATCCACCCCATAATGCGCCAATTCTGAATAATGTTGCGGCAATATATTGGGATATCTTATGTTTCATTACACGACTCCTTTCACACGCACTGTATGAGTTCAGTTGTCTTGGACTATAAGGTCATACATACTCTTGATCAACGTATGTCCGCAGGAGTGACACTCGGTCAGCGTGGCGCGGTTGTCGTCGCCGCAGACCGGGCATTCCACGTGGTCGCCTGCAAGCTCGGGCAAAATCAGCGTGTGCTTGGCACCGTACAGGTGAAAGACGGTGTCACCGGGCTTGAACTCCTCGGCAATCGCGTTATTCCCCAGCATGATCTTGACCTGTCGCATGCTTCCGGACGGCTCTTCCACGTCGAGATACGCTGCTTGTATCAGCCTGCGTGACGTGTAGAGGCGTGAAAACTGCTCCTTTTTCTCCATGGTGTACTCGTTTTTGACGTCTACCCTTCTGACCGTGCCGGTATACGTTTTATCAAACAAACAGAACGGCACGCGGGTAATGACAAACGGCAGCAGCATGGCAAGCACGTACGCGCCGATGCGCACGGCGGGCGGTACCAGCTCGAAGATGCGTTCTCCGAACAGGTACAGCACCGCGCCAAATGCGATAAGCAACAGCACGCATGGGGTAAGCTTTCTCATCACCGCTTTGCGCACGTGACCGCGAAGGTCACGTGGCAAGCGGAGCTTTGGTTTTGACATGAGGATTATTGATCGTTGTTAGCAGCTGCCTTACCGCCAACAAAGCCTGCGAGCATGCTCTTAAGGTCAATGCCTACGGATTCTTCAAGGCTCTCGGTGATCTGGCTTGCGCTGGTCATAACGTCCTTAACAAGCTTTGCGGAGTTGCCTTCGCCATACATCACGATCTTGTCGGTCTGTGCCAAAGGAGCGGCTGCGTTCTTGACGACCTCGGGCAGAGCGGTCAGGTACATATCCAGTACGGATGCTTCGCCCATCTTCTTCTGTGCTTCTGCCTTCTTTTCGATAGCTTCTGCCTCTGCAAGACCTACGGCACGGATACCTTCTGCTTCCTTCATCTTGGAGTAAGCCAGCGCATCTGCCATCGCCTTCTGTGCGATTGCCTGCTGTTCCTGCTCGAACTTTTCAGCCTCTGCCATCTTCATCTTAGCAAGAGCTGCCTGCTCTTCCTCGAATCTGCGAGCCTCTGCCTCTCTCTGACGCTTGATCAGGTCAGCCTCAGCCTTCTTTTCAGCCTCGTACTTGAGCGCGTCTGCCTTCTTGCGGATCTCAGCATCCAGCTTTCTTTCCTGGAGTGCGATTTCCTTTTCAGCCAGCTCAGCATCCTTTTCTCTTCTTGCAATGTCTGCGTCTGCAGCGGTGACCTCAATGGTCTTTCTCTGCTGCTCCTTCTGAATGTCGTATGCAGCGTCTGCTTCTGCCTTCTTGATGTCAGCGTCCTTCTTGAGCTCGGACTGACGGATAGACAGCGCGGTGTTCTGCTCGGAGATGCGCAGGTTGGTGTCAACGGCTACCTTATTGGCAACCTCTTTTGCGTTTGCCTCTGCAATGCTGATGTCTCTTGCAGCCTCAGCCTTTGCGATCTGTGCAGCCTTACGGATCTGCTCAACGTTGTCAATACCCATGTTTTCAATGGTGCCCGCACCGTCCTTGAAGTTCTGGATGTTGAAGTTGACGATCTCAATACCCAGCTTGCGCATATCGGGTACTGCGTTTTCCTTGATTTTCTCTGCGACGATCTGACGCTCCTGGACCATTTCCTTCAGGCCTACGGAACCGACGATCTCACGCATGTTACCTTCCAGCACCTGGGTGCAAAGGAAGATCAGCTGACGCTGATCCATCGCCAGCAGAGCCTCTGCTGCCTTGTTGATCAGCTCGGGGTCGGACGAGATCTTGATGTTCGCAACGCCGTCAACGCTGACGTTGATGAACTCGTTGGTGGGAACTGCTTCGCTGGTCTTTACGTCAACCTGCATAACGTCCAAGGAAAGCTTGTCAAGTCTTTCAAAGAACGGCAGACGGAAGCCGGCTTTACCGATCAGCACTCTCTTCTTGGTACGGAAACCCGAGATGATGTAGGCTTTGTTCGGGGGGGCTTTGACGTAGGCTGCTGCAAAGAACAGAGCGATCAGTGCAACGAGTGCTATTACAATAGCAATGATAATGGTGATGGGATCAGGCATGTTGATGTCCTCCTTTTATTATTTGATTTTGTTCGCCTGTGAGTATATGATATCACGCAGTCACGTGATTGTCAATACATTTCAATGATTATGAATACGGATTTACAGTTTATTCATGCGCTGGAAATAATCAGCTCTCCAGCAGCATATCGTTCTGCTTGATCCAGCCGATTTTACGCATAATTTCCGAGAAAATCAGCGAAAGCACGGCAGGCAGCACGATGCAGCAAAGCGCAAGACCGATCCACAGCATAGGGCCTTTTTCGGTTGCATTGATGACACCGATCGGGCCAACCATGCCGCACGTGCCCATGCCCGCGGCAACACCGGAGCATTTGAGCTTAAAAATCATAGTGGAAACGGGGCCTATAATGGCAGCCGCCAGCGTGGGCGGAATCCAGATCTGCGGACGGCGCACGATGTTACCCATCTGCAGCATGGAAGTGCCAAGTCCCTGCGATACGATGCCGCCCCACTTGTTCTCGCGGAAGCTGGACACCGCAAAGCCCACCATCTGTGCGCAGCAGCCGACCGCAGCCGCTCCGCCTGCAAGCAAAAGTCCCTCGTCGGTGCCGTTGAGCGCAGCAGCGGTAATGGCAGCCGGTGAGAAGATCATGGCGCAAATGGCAGCGGAGGAAATGGGCAGGGTCAGTATCACACCGACCACGACCGAGATCACGATGCCCATCAGTAAGGGCTGCAGCGTGGTAGCCGTTGCGATGAATACACCCAGATAATACATGACGTAGGAAACCAACGGACACAGCAGCCAGGACGCACCGAAGCCGACCAGGATGGTGACCACGGGCGTGACTAACACGTCCACCTTGGTTTTCTTGGAGACCAGCATGCCGATCTCACACGCAATGATCACGGCAAAGAACGCGCCCGCAGGACCTGCGGAATAGAACACGCCCTGCCCTGTGCCCGCTGTTGCAGCCCAGGAGATGATCTTGCCGTCCAGAATGATCGCACCCATGGCATTCGCCATAGCACCCACGGCGGCAGATGAGAACATGACAAGCGGATGCGCGCCCAACGCGTTGGCAATGGCAACGCCGATCGCCATACCCGTAGCAGCCTTGGCATACGATGCAACCGTTGCCAAGAACGGCAGATGCGTATAAGTCGCAACCGTGTCAAAGATGGTACCGATCAAGAGTGACGCGAACAGGCCCAAAGCCATGGCGCCCATGGCTTTGATAAAATACCGATGCGCATACTGCTTGATCAGGTGGGAAAACTTGTTTTGCTTCAAACAATCGCCTTCTTTCGATATAATATTGCCTTTATTATACCATATATAACAAACGATTGCAAGAAAAATTTGCTTTGAAAACTAAAATTATGTAGGGGAGGATATTATCCTCCCGCCGGTGAACGCATGGGCTGTCCGTTCGGGTGTCGATACCGCAAACCCATTACTGGCGGGAGGATATTATCCTCCCCTACAAATCGTGTTATTTCATTTGCAAAAACTTGAACCGCTTGCGCAAAGACGCGCGGTATGCGGTGATAAATCTGCCGATCACGAAATCATACAGCACGAAAGCACCGTTTGCCGTGATGAACACCGCAAGAGAATAGCCCCAATGTGCGCCCTGCCCTCCGAGAAAAGCACCCAGCGCTGCGGGATAGCTTTGCGCAGCGGGAAACAGCAGCCGCCACAAAATCAGCACGCCAAGCGCGATCACTCCGTTGAACAGCACGATCTTGATGGCGTAGCGCAAAATGACGGGCACGCGCTCAAGCAGCACGCGCAGCATGGGATACACACCCGCAAACAGAAGATATTCCCAAGCCGCCGTGTTAAACGGCATGAGCAGGAGTGCAAGCAACGCACTCACAAGCCAGATCAGCCACGGATAAGAGCCGCCAAGCTCCTCGGCTGCCCAAACCGTGATCAGCGAGGCAAGCGCTGCCATGGAAAGATCCAGGCTGCCGTCAAACAGCCTGCCCATGCAAAGCATCACTACACCCAGTGCACAGAGCAGCGCGCTGACCGTCAGCCGTTTTGTCTTTTGCACGGTGGATATCTTTTTAGATGGAGTCTTTTTCATGGCACGTCACCCTCTCAAGCAGCTGCAGCACAGATTGGCGCAAAGGCAGGTCGCGCACAAGGAGCAGCAGCTGCAGCCGCTGCCGGTCGAGGTGTGCTGCGTGCGGAAGGTGTTTGCCTGCGCGTCAAATCGGTCTCTTGCCGCACGGTATTCGGCATTGTGGGGATCCATCCCGCACGCCGTGTCAAATTCACGCATGGCATCCATGCGCCTGCCCATACGCACGTACACGCAGCCCGTCAGAAAATGCCATTCCCCGCCCCGCTTTTGCTCGGGCACGCCCATCAGCAACGTATAAGCGCGCTCAAACGCCCCGTTGTTGATCAGGTGTCGGATATCGGTATACAGCGCGTCCCCCGACGTACTGGTATTGGCGTGGAAGCCGCCTCCCGCATAGCCAAATCCGCTTTGCTGCTTGCCGCTGCGTATCGCTTGCACTTCTTCGTAGGCAGCATTGATCTCCTTCATTTTCTGCTCCGCGCTTGCCTGCAGCTCGGGCTTTCCCGCATATCTGTCGGGGTGATATTTACGCGCCAGCGCGCGGTATGCTTTTTTTATCTCGTCCTCATCGGCTGTCGGGCTGACACCGAGGATCTTATACGGATCATTCATGCTCCGCGCTCTCCTTTGCATTTTTTACATTCTTTTTTTGGGTACAAAACGGTGTCCGCCTGCGCAGGCATGCCCAGACACAAAATATTGTAGATGACCGCGCGCAGGTCGTCGCGTCCGTCAAAATCGATCAGATCCGCAGCCGCAACCGCATCAGCAAGCTCCAGCGTCAAGGTTGTATCCAGCATTTTTCGCTGCTCGTCGGTCAAGGTCTGTGTGCCGTACAGCGCATGCAATGCGTTAAATCTGCCCTTTTGCACGTCCTGCCCATAGTCTTCCGCAGCGTCGATCAAATACACCCATCTGCCCAAGGTCTTGCCAAGCTCATACAGCACGGCGTGCGTCTCGCCCTCTGTTGCGTAAGAAAGCAGCTCACCCATCAGCGCACCAAAGGCGTTTGCGGGAATATCGGCAGAGCCGTTCGCCTCTTTTTCGGCTTTGGCAAAAGCCTGCATGCCGCGTGCGGCAATCTCGTCTATCTTTGGCAAGCGTTTTTTGGCGCGGTGACGCAGATAGGCAAAATACGGCAGCGCCACGCGTGCGCCCAGCCTTTTGAAGCCGCGCTCGTCGGCAATATCGTCCTTGCATTTATGGTACGCAAGGGCTGCCATGATACAGGATACCGTCTCGGTCTCCTCGCAGGGGGCAAGCACGGGTGCTTTGGTCAAGGGGTGGAGAAAGCAACGCTTCTCCCGAAAGGTCGGCTGCGTGCCGCGTGCCGCCATGCGCAGGCACACCATGGCTGCCGCATCATAGCGCAAGGTCAGGCGGGAGCATTGCCCTGTGCATTTGCCCATGTGTCGGCAAAGACCGCAATAAACACCGCGGTAGTGCCCGTATTCTTTGATCTTCAGCTCGGGCTGCAATATGCGAATATATCCGAACACGGCACACTCCCCCTTTTACATACTTTACAATATCATACTCCAATTTTGTTCCCAAAGCAAGACAAAATTGTAAATATTATCATAACATCGCCCCGGGAGCAAGACGAGCCCTGCGTCAAAGAAACAGCTTGCGCATCTGCCTGCCGGCAAAGGCTTGCTCCAGCGCAGTGGGCACTTGCACGAAATCCGCCACCAGAGAATGCGGCTTGCTGGTGGGATCATCCTGCCGCACGGGCACGAAAAACACGTTTTTGCGGTTGAGCAACGTGGCAATATTCTGCAGATTTGCCGACATGGCATCGTTGGATGCAAGCGCGATCAAAAGCGGACGGTCGCTGCGCAGATGTGCCTTTGCCGCCATGCAGACAGCGGAATCGGTCACCCCCGCGGCAAGCTTGGCAAGCGTGTTGCCCGTGCAGGGGCAGATGACCAGCGCAGATAAGGGGCGCGCAGGTCCTAACGGCTCGGCATCCCTGATGGTGTGTATGACCTCGTTGCCGCATTTGGCGTAAAGGCTTTGGCGCAACGCCTCTGCTGTGCCGAATCGCGTATCGGTCTCCCACACACGTTCGCTGACGATGGGCACCACGTCGTATCCTCGCGCCAGCAGGATATCTAACTGCGCCAGCGCTTGCGCGTGCGTACAGTATGATCCGCATAATGCAAATCCGATGGTTTGTTTGATCTCGCTCATACCCTCTCCCCCCTCAAAGTGTCAATGACGTAATCCGCGATCAGCTCCCCCGCCGCGCGCGGTGCGTATTTGCCCGGCAATCCTTGACCGTTTACGTAGGTCAACCCCAACGCGCGCACAGCATCCATATCAAAGCCGCCCGGCACGCTGGCAAGCTCCAGCAGTAACACGTTGCGCGGTGCTGCAGCAAGCAGCTCCCCGTTATACAGCACGTGCGGCACGGTATTGCATATTGCATCGTGCTGCACGGCACGCGCAGGCAACGATCCCGAAAAGCACACGGTCTCTGCCCCCATGGCGCGTGCGCGCGCAAGCACCTCGGGTCTTCTTGCATATACGGTCACGTGCGCACCGAGTGCGCGCAGCAAGGGGCACAGGCACTCTGCGATCCTGCCCATACCGATCACCGCGACGTCCATGCCGCATACCGTGCCGCGCGTGCTTGCACCAAGCAGCATGAGCGCGCCCTCTGCCGTGATGCGGGCGTTATCGTATAAATATGCCTCGTTTTTTAAGTAATCCAAGCCGCCAAGCGTATCCGGCAAGCCACCGCCGACAACCAAGCCCCCCTGTGCGGCGTGTCTTTTTGCGTCAGCAAGCGTGACGAGCGTGGCGGGATATCCTGCATCCTGCAACGCCTGCACGGCATACTCTGCGCGGGCATCGGTGCCCACAATGCAAATCTCTCTCATACTCCCCCTCCTTTACTGTGTGTCACATTCATAATATGCGACGATCCCCCGGTAAAGTGCATGGGCAAGACGGTCGCGGTATACGGGATCGGCAAGAGCGCCACACTCCGCGGGATTGGACAAAAAACCGCACTCGATCAGAACCGTGGGGATCTGCAGCTTATGCAAAAGGAATATATTGCTCCCTGCCTGCTTGCTTTGTCTGTGATTATCGGGCTGCAGCGTGCCCACGACCTCTGCGCGTACGGACTCTGCCAGCAAAGCACTCTTTTGGTTGTTGGGGCTGTACCATACCTGCAAGCCGTGATAGATCTGTTCGGGAAAGGTGTTGGCGTGCAGGCTGACAAAGATCGCGTCGGGATTGGCGTCTCCGATCGCCTGACGCGCGGCAAGGTCGAGCACTTTTTTACGCCCTTGATAATCCGCACCGCGGTCGTACAGCAAAACGTCCTCGGTACGGGTCATGATCACGCGCACACCGTCAGCCTCCAGAAGCGCACAGAGCCGCTTGGCAAGATCCAGATTGAGATCCTTTTCCACAAGCCCCGTCACACCGACCGCACCGCCGTCCTCTCCGCCGTGTCCTGCATCGATGATCACCGTGCGGGGCGGTCCCGTGGGCGACTCGGGTAGCGTTTCTTGCTCTTGGGGTGTTTCGGGCGTTTGTTCAAAGCTCCCACCTGCAAGCAAGAACAACCCCAAGGTCAGACAGCAGATCAAAATCGCACCCAGCAAAAACACAAGCGGCAATACAATCACCCTTTTTTTCATACACACCTCCGTGGACAAACGTCTTGTTATTATGTATGCTTGGCGAAAAGATTTCATGCAAAACGGGCGGGCGATTCATGGATCGCCCCCACCCCACAACGACAAAAAGCGCGAGGCCGC
>JAZOVZ010000059.1:0-20108 GCA_045658965.1 Eubacteriales bacterium | reverse complement strand
GGTACGCGTACATATAAAAAAGGTCGTAGGGGCTCGGTTTTACTTCAACCTTTTTCCAGTGTGCCTCCACGGGCGGCAAAGCGAAGCATTTTCTTTGCTCGTTCGTAAGCTCAAACATAAAAATCCTCAATCTTTCCAGATAAAATTATAGTTTATAGCTTCGCCGCCGTCTACGAGTATGCTCTGCCCCGTGCAAAATTTGTTCGTAACCGTGAGGAAGTAAGCCCATTCCGCCATCTCCTCGGGCGTTGCCCATCTGCGAAGCGGAGTTTCGTCCATTATCTGCGCCCAGAGCTCCGGGTCGTTCATAACACATTCGTTGAGAGGAGTAAGCACGCCGCCCGGGTCAAGGCTGTTGCAGGTCGCGCCGTATTTGGCTACGCGCATTGCCACGTTCTTGGTGTATGCCAGCACGCCACCCTTACTGGCGCAATATTCGGGAAATTCCGCACCCGTGTGCGCGCTTGCCGAGCCGATATTGAGCACCGACTTGATGGCGGGCTGCACGCCGTATTTTTCGGTGATATGGATGAGTGCCTTGAGGTTGATGTCGATATCGTCCTCGTTCTGCGTGCCTGCGTTATTGACAAGGATATCTACGCCTTGGATCTCGGGCAGGTTTTGCTTGTCGCGCACGTCGCACGTGTAATGGGTATATGCGGTATGATCGATGCTTGCGTCTTGACGGTCAATGCCGATCACGTCATGCCCTGCCGTCAAAAACTTTTCGGCAATGGCTTTGCCGATGCCCTGCGAGGTGCCTGTAATCAATATTTTCATGCCTTGTTTTTCCCTTCTACATAGTCAAAATACGCTTTCCCGACGTTTTCCGCGCGCCATTTCTTGGTGATGCGGTAGCCGATGGGCGAGAATACGATCTCCATAATCAGCTCCGCAACCGCTCCTGTAAGTGCGCAGGTGGCGCATTGCAGCACCGTCCAGCAAAAGCCGTCCCAAAAGATGGGTGCAAAGAACACGAACACAATGACGGAAAAGATGAAATTGTCGAGAAACTGTCCGATAAAGGTGGACACGTAGGTGCGCATGGCGTAGGCAAGCTTGCCGTCCGGATTTTTGTGAAAGGCTTTGCCAATGGTATGGTTGAGCACGTTGTTGATCACGGCAGATGCCAGAAACGCCACGGTGCTGCCCAGCAGCACGAACCACGTACCGCCGAAGATGCTGTCAAAGGCGGTGTAGTCAGCAGCGTTTGATACAATGACGCTTGCCACGAAAAAGATCAGGCAGGTCAAGAGATTGATTGCCGCTGCATGGATGGAAATGATGGTGGACGCCTTGGGTCCGAAATGCTTGGTGATGATATCCATACACATAAAGGACAGCCAGGAGATCAGAATGCCGCCGTCCAGCGCAATCCAATCCAACTGCAAAAGCGTTTTATTGGCAAGCAGATTCATGCAGATGACGCTGACCGCAAACAGCGTTACCACGGTTGCGGGGATGGAGCGCAAGAGGATCTTGGTTTCTTGCGCGGTTCTTTTCATATATGTCACGATGTTGCCTCCTGAAGAAATGTTCATATCAAATCATCGGGCGATTCTTGAATCGCCCCTACGAATATATAGATTATATCACACATTTGCCGATTGTTCAATATCATTTTGCAAATATGAAAAAGAAAATGCCGATCAGGACCCAAATGTCCTGATCGGCAATATTTATCTTTTCTTAAAGATGACAAGCTCGGGATTTTCACCGTTTTCGCCATAGGAGCAAATGAGAATCAGCTCTGTATTCGCAGCGATCCCGTAGCATCTGCCCGACTTGCCTTCCAGCTGGCTGCCAAGATAAGTGGCATTGTCGTCAAGAAATTTGACAGTCATACCACTCGGGAGCGTATATTCCAAATTGACAAATGCGCCCGATAGCACGTTCAGATCCTCAACACGCGGCAAGCCCATGGGATGCAACAGCACGTTAATTTCACTTACAAGCTTTGCCTTGAAGGCTTCAAATGCTTCCCTGTTTGCATGCGGGTCGTATTTCTTCCAAAAATCCAGCGTATATTCGCCATCGGCATAGCACCATTTGCAATACTCCTGATTCAAGTAACCGTCCTTTTCGCGACTGATAAAGGAGTCCTCCAGCTGCATTCCGCAGCATGCGCAATACAGCGCTGTCGGTGAGCCGAGCAGCGTGTTGATCGATACCCCAAACAGCCCCGAGAGTAATTTCAACGTTTCGGTATTGGGCACGGTCTCACCGTTCTCCCAGCGCGATACCGCCTGCCGCGTGACGTATACCTTTTCTGCAAGCTCCTCTTGTGAAAGCCCCATTTTTGTGCGCAGATCATTTATGACGTTTTTTGTTTCCATACGTTACCTCCATACGTGTCGTTGGCATTATTGTATCACAAATTTGTGCGCTTGGCAAGCAACCTGCTGTTGCGGGGTTGCAATATTCACAAAGTTATGTTACAATGATGTTACAGGATCAAAAAAGGAGGACTTATTATGCTCGAATTAAAGAAATGCTGCTCAGTACCCTTTCCCGAAAAGCTGTTTGAGGGATATGAAATTTCTGACAATATAATCCATGCAAACGTCAACGCTTCAAAGGTAATTGACATGATCAAGCGTTTTGTTTGCATGCACGATGAGCCCGTATTTTTTATCCTGGAGTTACCGCGCAAGGACTATGACGGCATTACCGAATCCAAGACCCTCAAGGATGCGCCCGAAGATTTTGACGTTTACTATATGGATGGAATGAATGCACAGGACGCCTGCAATTGCCTGGATGCAATTGGCGCTTTCCTTGTCGATGACGGCATGAATACCTTTGGCTTTGGTTGTCATCATTCACAGGAGGAGATCCTGTTTGGCAAATACAACGTCATGACTCTTTTTGCAAAAGATCCCGATACTTACCGCCCTTTCATGGAAAGCTTTGAAATCCCGTACACCGACAAGCTGATCACTGCTTGGGATACGTTTGATGCACAGCATCCCGGTGAATGCGAGCTCTGCGTTTCTCCCAATACGGGCAAGACCATCTATGACATTCCGGAACTGTACAAAAACTTCGGCATGTATTTATACGAGGAGCGCAAGGAATACCAGGAAGGTGTTGAGAAGCCCATCACGTATGACGAGCTGATCGGAAAGGTATTGCTGGTTGGCATTACATATTACACAAGTGATGACCAATTCATTGAGCAAAAGCAGTTTTACGGAATTGTAACAGAGGCAAACGATTCACTCATTCGTATAAAACAAAAAGACGAAACCGAATTCACCTTACCATCGGACTTAAGCTCAACGAAAAGAGCGCGTCCGGGTGAATATAAACTGCGTTCCACGGGAGAAGTTGTGGTCGATCCCGATTTTCTCGCAACGTGGAACCTCTACAAAGGAGAATGACTGTGGAAAACATCAAAATTCGTCTTGAAACCGAAAAGGATTACAGAGCAGTTGAAGAGCTGACGCGCAAGTCTTTCTGGAACGTGTACGTGCCCGGGGCTTCCGAGCATTATTACGTGCACATGATGAGAAATCATCCCGATTTCATTCCCGAGCTTGCGTTTGTGCTGGAAAAGGACGGCGAAATCATTGGCAACATCATGTACACAAAGGCATGGCTGGAGGACGAGAGTGGCGAGAGAAAGGAGATCCTTTCCTTCGGCCCGCTTTGCGTTGCTCCCGAATATCAGCGTCAAAGACTTGGTAAGGTGCTCATCGAGCACTCGTTCCAGGTGGCGCGCAGCATGGGATATGACGTGAACATCAACTTCGGCAATCCCGGCAACTACGTCAGCCGCGGATTTGTCAGCTGCAAGAAGAAAAACGTCAGCTTTGTGGTACCGGGCAACTATCCCACCGCGCTGCTTGTTTGCGAGCTGGTACCGGGCGCGCTTGAGGGAAAAGCGTGGATGTATATTCCCTCCACCGCCGCCGATTGCTGTGATGATACCGCCGCTGTTGAAGCGTTTGACGCAACCTTCCCGCCCAAGGAAAAGAAATGGATGCCAAGTCAAGAGGAGTTTTACATTTACAGAAATTCCTCGGTTGTCAGATAATATTAAACCGCCGATGAGGGCTTGCTCATCGGCGGTTTTTATTACGAGGGGTTACAGCTCAAAAGAATATCACGAATATGATCAGGCAAATGATCAGCACCCATATAAGCACGATAGGCAAGGCGTAATACCACTTTTTCGGCTTGCCGTCCGCCCACAGATCCTTGGCTTGCTCGCGGTGCTGTGCAACCACGTCACGCGGAATGCACCTGACCGTCAATGCCACCAGCAGCGGCAGGATGATCAGATCGTCCAGATACCCCAAGACCGGAATGAAGTCGGGGATCAGATCAATGGGAGATAATGCATATGCGACCGTGAAAAGCGCGAACACTTTGGCATACCACGGCGTTTTTTTGTCTCCCAGCGCGAGAAATACCGCAGGAACGTCGGTTTTTAATTGTTTTGCTCTGTCCTTTAAGTTCATCATATCAATCCAAAATGCCTGGCAAGTCTGTCGCAGACCTCTTGCCTTGTGTCGCGGTCGCAATTCTCGCGCACCAGCGTGAAAAAGCCGCTGTTTGCGTATTCGTCATAGTGCGCTTGGCTATTGATGCGCGCTAGCCCTTGGCGGTAGTTTTCCATAACTGCGGCAGGGTCTTCACAGCTGTCGATCACGTTCAAAAGAAATTGCTTATCGGGATCATCGCGATCAAAGAACCGCTCCACGCTCATGGACTGCGGTGAGAGCAGCACGGCAACGTGGTCGTAGTCTGAGATCTCGCGCAGCACGTCCACGGGGATATTGGTATCCACGATCACCTTTTGGTTTTGTGATATGGCAATCAGGTGCGCAACCTCAAATTCCGCAGCCTCACGACCCACGGCATAGATCCAACGCTCATATTCCTCCGGGGTGCGCATGACAAACTCGCGCCAATCGGTCAGATGCCTGTTATAGCAGAGATCGGGGTGCGTGTCGGGTGTTGCCACCGCCTCGGACACCGCCATGTGATAGTTTTCACCGCACTCAAGCATACCGTATCGCTCGGCAAGCATGCGCGCAGCGGTGGATTTGCCTGCGTATGCCGTGCCCGTGATGAAATATACGTTTTTGAGATAATGCTTTAAGATGTTATTTTCAATTTTCATTGCTTTCTCCCAAGAGCTTGTGCCAGTCATCCCGCGTTAAACGATAGACAAAATGCGGTGTGCCGTCATGGTCGTATTGCTTGATACGCGTCATGCCGATCGAGGCGGCGGTGGAATACGAGGCGACGTTGGAGCAGGTCATATAGGAGTAGACTTCATCAAAATCGGTGTGCGTAAAGCACCAATCGCGCACAGCCCTTGCAGCTTCCTTGGCATATCCTTGTCGCCAATGGTGCTTGCTTACGTGATACCCGATTTCGGGCAGCCACGCGCCGTCAATGGGCTGCATGGTGATGCCGCAATCCCCGATAAATTCGCCCGTGCTTTGAAGCTCGATCGCCCAAAGACCGAAGCCGTGCTTTTGATAGTTGTCAAAGCTCCAGTTCAACCAGAGCATCGTGCCGTGTTGATCGTAAGGCTTGGGATAATGCTGCATGGTCTCGGGGTCGGAGAGAATGGCGTACAAGGCGTCAAAATCCGCTTCTGTGTACTCTCGGAGTATCAAGCGTTGTGTTTCCAGTATCTTTTTCATAGGCGTTCCTGTGCGCTTTATTTCTTGATGGGCAGCAGCATGCGCGTCTGCTTTTTATATGCCTCGTAGCCCGGCTTGCGGGATTGGCGCCCTTCGGCAAGCGGAATACTGACAGCCAAAAACAGCACGGTATTGGCAAGCGCACCCGCGATCAGATACCACGCCTGCGGTGCGGCGCACACCACGGCAAGACCTACGCCCCACCACATTAAAATCTCGCCCAAGTAATTGGGATGGCGGGAGTATTTCCAAAGTCCGCGACGGATAAACGCGCCGTCACGGTGCTTGCGGAAGCTGTGCATCTGGATATCGGCAATGCCCTGCAGGCTTGCGGCACAAGCGGACAAAAGTAAAAACGCGATGCTGACGGCATTGGCGGCAAGTCCCTCGCGCACAGCGTAAACTGCGGGCAGAATGCAGCCCCAAACTACCAGCGTGGGTACCATATGTATGCCTGTAAAGTTGACCACGGGATAAAACGCGCCCGTTTTTTGGTGCAGCATGGTGTATCGCCAATCCTGGTGCGTCAAGTTGCCAAAGGTATACGCCCAGTTGACGGTCAAGCGTACCGCCCAATAGGATACAACGACAAGCAGCAGCACGCCAAGGGCGGTCAATTCTCTGCCAAGCGCAAACGCGATCAGGATCACGGGCGGCTGCACGCTCCAGTATGGGTCATAGACAGATGCGTTGCCAAAGATCACGCTGCAGGCAAAGGTAAACACGGTTGCCGCAACGTCCGCGATCAGTAAAGACAGCCACCAATTAAGGTCAAGTGCGCGATACACAAGCACACCAACCAAGGTTGCCAAAATATATACGACACCAACTACGGCAAAGCTTGCCGCACGGTTTTGCTTCCACGTATGGATTCCAATCTTGTTACTCATTGATTCAGCTCCTTCAACACGGCATTTGCAAGCGTTTTCATTCCCTCTGCGTTGGCATGCCATCCGTCAACGGTATCATAGGGAGACGCGAGGGTTTGCTTGTACATGTCAATGGATCGGCAACCGTACTGCGCGGCACAATTGCATATAGCATCACAATACTCTTGTACGTGCGTACCCGAAACGATATGCGGAAATGCAAAATCGGGATTTGCGGACCACGTGCTGACGGGCAGGGTCAGGCACCAGATCTGCGCTTTAGGGTAGTTTGCACGCAGCTTTTGAAGCATGGTTGCGTAGGCTGTGGAGAATACCGAGAGATCGTTTACATCAGCATCCTCGGTTGCTTGGGGCTTTGCGTGTATGCCTCTGTCGTTTGTGCCTAAAAAGATCATGATCACGTCGGGGCAAATCTCGCCCTTGTGCAGATATGACGTGCGCTCGTCGCTGCATCCGTATGACGGGACAAAACAAAGCGGGCTTTGGACGGCTGTACTTCCCGAAAAGGAATCGTTGACAAGCAAGCTGCCGCCAAAATGCGCGATCACCTGCCCCCACCAGGTATCCTCGGGCGCAAACACGCCTGTTTCATGCTTGCGTCCGTCGGTATAATACACCGCATCGTGCGGATAACTGAAGCCTTCAAGCGTGCTGATCGAATCGCCGAGCACGGAAAAATATTTGATTTGCTGCTCTTTCATATCGTAATTCCTCACTTTTTCAAAATATGCCCCTGTTGTATTTGAACATTGCCCAAAAGCAAAGCACCAATCCAATCGCAATCGAAAGGACAAGCAACACAGCACCGATGACGGTATAGAAGGATTGCGCCGTCAGCTCTGCCGCAACAGACAGTCCGCCGTACACGACCATTCCGCCGCCGCACAGCATAGTGCCCGTGCCGATCATTCTGCCAAACGGCAGCCTGTCTTGTTCACGCACACGCTTGCGGTGGTAGCTGTGCAACGAATTGATATTCCCTTTTGTATTCAAAATACCGATCACAAAGCAGACACATCCGATAAAGATACATGCAATATATCCCGGCATAACGGTCCTCCATTTGATTTGATCCATTTCATTATAACCAAACAGGCGTTTCACGCAGGCTCCTTCCGTCACGTCTACGCCGTGCCACCTCCCTCTCAGAGGGAGGCTTTTCGTTAGCCCCATTATAACATAAATCGGCAGAAAAAGCAAGAGTGATATTCCGACTTTGTCGGAGTGATATTATTGCTATCGCAATAGTGATATTGAAGCCTTACGGCTTCAGTGATATTCTATTCGCCATAAAACTCGCGTAGCGAATACCACTCGGCGTAAGCCGAATATCACTGCGTGAGCAATATCACTCGCCGTGGGCGAATAGAACTGGCGTGATACTCCGATAAGAGTATCACGCCAATGAGCGATCCTTCTTTATTTTTATTTGGACAGTGCCAGATCGATTGCCTTTGCAGCAGTCTTTCCTGCGCCCATTGCCGAAATCACGGTAGCAGCGCCCGTTACCGCGTCACCACCCGCATAGACGGCATCTTTGGAAGTCAAGCCGTCCTCGTTAACGACGATTCCGCCCCAACGGTTGACCTCAAGTCCCTTGGTCGTAGATTTGATCAAAGGATTGGGCGAGGTGCCGATCGACATGATCACGGTATCCACGTCAATGGTAAATTCGCTGTTCTCTACCGCAACGGGACGGCGTCTGCCGCGCTCGTCCGGCTCTCCCAGCTCCATTCTCACGCACGTCATACCGCTCACAAAGCCGTTTTTGGGTTCTCTCGGATCATCGGGATTGTGATACCCCAAAATCTCAACGGGATTGCACAAAAGGCAAAATTCAATGCCCTCCTCCATAGCGTGCTCGACCTCCTCGCGACGCGCGGGAAGCTCCTCCATGGAGCGTCTGTATACGATATAAACCTTCTCTGCCCCCAAGCGCAATGCGGTTCTTGCCGCGTCCATGGCAACGTTTCCGCCACCCACGACCGCAACCTTACCGCCCTTCATGATGGGCGTTTGCGGTGCTTGGAGATACGATTTCATCAGATTGCTTCTGGTCAAAAACTCGTTTGCAGAATAAACGCCGTTCAAGGACTCGCCGGGAATGCCCATAAAGTTGGGAAGTCCCGCACCCGAGCCGATAAACACGGCTTGATATCCCATCCCGAAAAGCTCGTCAACCGTCAGCGTTTTTCCGATGACCACGTTGGTCTCGATCTTCACGCCAAGCTTTTGCAGCGTATCGATCTCCTTGGCAACGATCGCCTTGGGCAAACGGAATTCGGGTATGCCGTAAACAAGCACGCCGCCTGCCGTATGCAAGGCTTCAAATACCGTTACCTCATATCCCTTTTTGGCAAGATCACCGGCGCAGGTAAGTCCGGAGGGACCCGACCCGACAACGGCGACTCTGCGCCCGTTGCTTTCGGGACGCTCGGGCAGCTCCGCGCAAAAGGTATTATGCCAATCGGCAACGAATCTCTCCAGTCTTCCGATACCGACCGATTCGCCCTTGATACCGCGTACGCACCGCGATTCGCACTGCGTTTCCTGCGGACAGACGCGTCCGCAAACGGCGGGCAGCGAGGAGGATGTTGTAATGACCTCGTAAGCCCCCTGGAAATCGCCCTGCTTGATCTTTTCAATAAATGCGGGAATATGCACCTTGACGGGGCAACCGTCCACACAGGGCATATTTTTGCAGTTCAGGCAGCGGTTTGCCTCGTCGATCGCCATCTGCTCGGTATAGCCGAGTGCAACCTCGTCAAAGTTATGCGCGCGCAGCTTTGCATCCTGCGTGGGCATCGCGTTTCTTTGGGGATTCATGTTCGCCTTTGCCATATCATTGCACCTCCTTTTTATAGAGGTTGCAGGTGGATTCGTACGCATGGCGCTCAAATGCGCCGTACATTCTGCCGCGCGTCATTGCCTCGTCAAAATCGACCTCGTAGCCGTTAAAATCGGGACCGTCCACGCAGGCAAACTTAGTCACCTTTTTACCGTCAACGTTCAGCGTCAGTCTGCAACCACCGCACATGCCCGTACCGTCGATCATAACCGGGTTCATGGAAACGGTGACGGGAGTGCCAAACGGCTTTGCAGTAGCCACGACGTATTTCATCATGACAAGCGGACCTATGGTAATGATCATATCAAACTGCTCCCCCGCTTCCAGCAGCCTCTTAAGCGGCTGGGTTACGTTGCCGCGCTCACCGTACGAGCCGTCGTCAGTCATGACGTACAGGGTGTTGGTGCAGGCACGAAATTCCTCCTCCAAAATAAGAAGGTCATGGGTTCGAAATCCAATAATACCGGTCACGTCCACGCCCATTTGGTAAAGAGCCTGCGCAATGGGCATTGCGATCGCGCAGCCCACGCCACCGCCAACGATACACACCTTTTTCAGACCCTCCAAGTGCGTTGCCACACCCAAAGGTCCGACGAAATCCTGCAAATAGTCCCCTTCTTGCTTTAAGGATAGCTGATACGTGGTTGCGCCAACGACCTGAAAAATGATCTTCACAGTACCCTCTTGCTCATTGACGCCCGCAACGGTAAGCGGAATACGCTCTCCCTGCTCATCCACGCGCAGAATGATAAACTGACCGGGACGCGCCTTTTTTGCAACCAACGGTGCGTGTATCATAAGCTGAATGACCGTTGGATTCAATACCTTTTTGTCTACGATTCTATACATTTGGTTCTCCATTTTCGCTACACTGCGCTGACCGTACTCCGATGTTGTTTTTTTTAGTTTATTTTGGATTTATTCGTCCTTTGCAACAACTGCGTCAACCTTGCCGTCGCCGTCAGCGTCCACACCGACCACATCGATGGTGCCGTCGCCGTCTACGTCAATACCAACTGCATCAGCCTTGCCGTCACCGTCGGTATCAATCACGATTGCGTCAGCCTTGCCGTCACCGTCTACGTCAACGGCAACTGCTACAACGGGGTTCTTGTCAGCCTTCTTGATGCCGATCAAGCCCACGATCAGCAGCACGATCGCCAAGAGCGCGGTCAGCGCACCGACAACGATCAGCGCAACGCCTACAAAGGTATTCAGAGCAGCTGCAAGCAGACCGCAGATCAGCAGCACGACGATCAGCACGCCGAAGATCATCTTGACCAGCTCTGCCTTGAACTGCATAAACTTCTTTTCAGCCTTGACAATACGGATGATGGGCAGGATGATGAGGTACAGCGCGATCAGACCGCAAATAACCCAACGGATAATGCCCATGATCAGACCGACCACACCGGGTACTGCAACACCGTTGATGCCGATTGCGATCAGCGCGGTGATGATGCCGTAGATAGCAAGCACAACACCGATGACCATAGTCACGATCGAGAAGATCAGATCAAATACGCCCTTCTTCTGCTTGATGTTGACAATGCCACCGATCAGGTTGGGAATGGTGGTCAGTACCAAGGAGATACCGATCAGAGCGAATGCAGCGCTGAGCACAACGCCGAAAATCTGAGGGAATGCAAGCACGAGTGCGCCTGCACCGATCAGAATACCTGCAAACAGCAGATTGACGATGACCGAAACGATCACGTTGGAAACAACAGCTTTTTTGTTCATAATAAAGCTCCTTTATGTAATAAATTTTTGAAAAACGAAATCAAAGATCGTCCGCATTCACGCCTGCGGGAAGGTTGAAAGGCAGATTGGCAGGCTGCCTCTGCTCGGATGCGGGTTCCGGCTCCTGCACCTTAGCTGCAGGCTGCTTTTTGATGATCAAGCCAAATACAAGCACGAAAACGGCAAGCGCGAGCGTCAGCGCCGTGTTGATGCCAAACGAAGCATACATGGAAATTCGTGCAAACTTGATAAGCATATCCGTTCCCATACGGATAAATATTGGATTGAGCAAAGTTTGGATCAAGGAAATCAGATTGGGAACTAAAATCAGCGCAGCAACTGCAGGCTTATGCAGCTCTGCCTTGATCTGCAGCCACTTTTTCTTTGCGCGCAGCACGCTGATCAGATAGATGCCCAGCAGGTACAGTGCAACGATGGTGGTAAGCAGCGTATACGCAATATTGATGTAATTGAAAAGGGCAAGCAATTTGTCCAAGGACATCGCGATATCCAGTCTGTAATAATACTCGATAATAAACATTCTCGCAGTCGTGAGCAACCAGTTCAAAACGGCGAGCACCGCCCAGACAATGCCGATCAACAGCGTTGCCACAGATGCGACAAGATCAAACACGCCCTGCTTTTTCTTAGCCTGCTTGATACCAAAAATCAAGAGCACAACGGTGGGCAATATGAGAGCCAAGCAAAGCAGCACGTTTGAAGGCAAGGAAATTGTCGTGTTGTTGATCAAAAAGCCCAGCAACAAGTTCAACACACCACAGCCTGCGTACAAAAACAGCGTGGCGGATGTAAGGATCGCGTTGGTTCTAACGATCTTGTTGTTCATGTTATACCTCCTTGTGCTTTAAGATCCATTCGATCGCATTGGGAGCGAGAATGTCGCTAAGATCCTGTCCTGCCGCAAGTCGCTCTCTTGCCAAGGTGGAGCTGACGTGTGCGTATGCGGGGTCTGCGGGCAAATACAGTGTGTGTGCACGGGGATTGTGCGCAAGGTTCCAAGCGGCATGGATCTGTTCATAGGCAAAATCCTGCTCGTTACGAATCCCCTTGACGATGGCGCTGCCTTCAAATTCATCAAAGGCGTCGATCAAAAGACCGCTGCGCATTTCCACGCGCACGTTTGGTATATCGGCACAGGTCAAGCGCGCGATGTGCACGCGTGCCTCGGCATCAAACAGATACTCCTTGACCTTGGCATCCTTGACGTACTTGGTCATGTCGTTATGCATAACCAGCACGACCACCTCGTCAAAGATCTCGGCAGCGGCGGCGATTACCTGCTTATGTCCCAGCGTCATGGGGTCAAAGCTGCCGGGAATGATGGCGCGGCTCATTCCGCGTCCTCCAAGGCAGGCTCAAGAATGGTAACGTACGAGGACGCATGATGCGTTTTGCCTACCACACGATAGCGGTCGCACAGCGCGAAATGCTTGCCCCAGATGTTCTCCTTATCCGATTCGCACACAACGCGCGCACCGGGCTTGAGAAGATCATAGCGCAAAAGCAGCAGCAGCGACTCGGAAAGCGCGTCGGATGCGTAGGGCGGGTCTAAAAATACGATATCGTACTGCTCTCTGCCCTGCCTGCTCTTGAGAAAATCGGCATAGTCCGACTTGACCACAAAGCAATCGGGCGCGAGCTTGGTCTTGAGCATATTCTTGTAGATGACGTCCACGGCGGGCTTGGATTTATCGACAATAATGGCATGGCGCGCACCGCGCGACACTGCCTCCAGTCCCATCTGTCCAGAGCCGCCGAACAGATCCAGCACGTCTCTGCCCTCAATATCAAATTGAATCATGGAAAAGATGGCTTGCTTGACTCTTTCGGTAGTAGGGCGGGTGGTCTCTGTACCCTCTAAGGTATACAGCTTGCAGCCTCTTGCTTTTCCCGTAATAATTCTCATCATAGTTTGTTATCTCTTTTCATTAAAATAAGCAATAATTGCGTCGGCATCCTTTTCTCCGATGCCCTTGATTGCCATCAGCTGTGCCTTATCCGCGCGCTTGACGGCTTGCAAGCCGCCCGGCATTTTGAGCAATGACGCGGCTTTGGCAGGTCCGATACCCGGAATTTTGGTCAGCGACGAGGTCACAAGGGTCTTTCCCTTCGCCTTTTTCATGCTGCCCACGGTATAGCGGTGCACCTCTTCTTGTATGCCGTACACAAACTGAAATACGGCGGTCTCCTTGGCGATACTGATCTCCTCGGTATCTGTACAAAGCGCACGCGTTTTATGAAAATCGTCCTTGACCATGCCGAAAATGGGAATATCAATGCCCATCTCTTGCGCCAGCTCACGCACTACGCCCACGTGTCCCTTGCCACCGTCCAACAGAATGAGGTCGGGATACTCCGAAAAGCTTCCCTCCTCGTCTGCGAGGTGTGCAAAGCGGCGAGAGAGAGCCTCACGCATGCTGGCGTAGTCGTCCGTTCCCTCCACCGACTTGATCTTGAAGGTGCGGTAATCTCGCTTGGCAAAATTGGCGTCCTTGGTCACGATCATGCCCGCGGTCAAATGTTCCTTGCCAAAGTTGGAGATATCGTACGCCTCGATGCGCGCAGGGTAGCTTTCCAGCTCCAGTATATGCGCAAGCCTGAGCAAAACGCCCTCTTGCCTCGTCTGGCGCGTGGCACTCTTCTCTGCCACCTCGCGTGCGTTTGCCGTCACGGTTTCGCACAAGGCGCGCAGCGTACCTCTCTCGGGGGTACGCAATTCGACCTTGCGCCCTGCCAGCTTGCCAAGAAATTCGGCAGCCGTGGCGCGTGCGTCCTCATCCGGTGAGAACGAGATCAAAATCAGCTTGGGGATATCCGATCTGCCTCTGTACAGATCGCAAATGAAGGATACCAAAGACTCGGTATCGGTAATATTCTCTTTATCAAACAAGTAATCCTGCTTGTCTGTGCAAACGCCGCCGCGCACGAAAAACACCGATAGTGCGCTCGTCACGCCGTCGTCGTACAAGCCGAATACGTCGTAATCGTCGTCGGGTGCGCCCACCACGCTTTGCTTTTGCGAAAGGCGGTCAAGTGCCGCAATTGTATCACGGCAAACGGCTGCCGCCTCGTATCGCTCCTGCTCGGCAAGTGCGTACATCTGCTCGGTCAATCTCCGCTTTTCCGCTGCGGTATTGCCACGCAATATCTCTGCCGCGGTACGGATCTTATCTGCATAGTCCTCGGGGCTTACCTTGCCCGTACAAACGCCGCAGCATTGCCTGATCTGATAATACAGGCACGGACGCTCCTTGCCGATCTGCTCGGGAAATTTGCGCTTGCAATTCGGCAGCTGCAAGGCTTTTTGGAGAGAGCCGATCACCGCATACACGGTAGACGTGCCCGAATAGGGTCCGAAATATTTGCCCTTGTCGGCATCTCGCTTGCGCGTCATGACCAGGCGCGGATACGGCTCGTCCGTGATTTTGATATAGGGGTAAGATTTTGCATCCTTGAGTCGGATGTTATACTTGGGGGTATACTGCTTGATCAGCGTATTTTCCAAGGAAAGCGCTTCGATCTCGGTCTCGCACAGAATATAGTCAAACGCATGCACGCGCTCGACCATACGCGCTGTTTTTGCATTCTTTTCGCTATTCTGAAAATATTGCGACACGCGATTTTTGAGCTTGCGCGACTTGCCCACGTAAATGACCTTGCCCGCAGCGTCCTTCATGATATATACGCCCGGAGTCAAGGGCAAGGAGTTTGCCTTGTCCAGCAGCTGCTGTAATCTGTTTTGATCTGCCATAGCTTCCCCCTTTCTGTTTACGTAAAAAAATGAAAAAACGGTGTGCGGACACTTGCGTCATGTCCCCTCACACCGTTTTATACAAGCGTTTCGCTTTACTCAGCAAATCCGGAATTGATGAGTGCCTGCAAGCCCTGCAGTGCAAGCTCTTCATCCTGTCCGTCAGCAGTCAGCGTAACAGACATGCCCTTGGCAATACCCAAAGACAGCACGCCCAAAAGGCTCTTTGCATTGACCTTGCGCTCTTCCTTCTCGATCCAGATCGAGCATCTATAGCTATTCGCCTTCTGAATGAAGAAGGTAGCGGGTCTGGCATGCAAACCGCTCGCATTGGTAATAACAACTTGACAAGACTTCATATCTTTCTCCCGTTCTTCGTTAGTAATATATAGCAATTTCACACAGTTTCACTACTATAAGTATAACAAAAGCGCGTGTCAAAATCAAGCGTCATTCTATAGGAAAATATGACAAGTGCATCCGTATATTTTCGTCATTTTGCACAAATCCGTCGACTGACTTTTTAGCCGACTAAAATTCGCCGAAAACAGCTTATTCTTCAACAGCCTCGGCAATCTGCAAAATGCGCACCTCAACCGATACGGTATCGGTATAGATTTCCAAAACCTGCCCGGGCGTAAGCATATACGAGCCTCCGATCACCAGCGTCCCCTGCTCAAGCACGCCGGGTACAGAACGGAATACACCCTCAACGGTTATCGATTTTTGTTCTGCTTCACCGCTTTGCAGCATAGCGACCGCGCTGCTCTCAACGTGATCCGCATGCAGCGCAAGTGCACCGATTCGCAAGCCTGTAGCACCGTCATATACCTGGTTTCCGCTATTCAAATAGTCAACGTAGCTTTCGTATGCGTTCTCTATTTCAAAATACACCATATACGATTCTCCCGGCTCCTGACGTGCGTTGGGATCGTATATAAAGCAACGGTATACCACACCGGCAATACATGCAGCGATCAGAAAGCCGATAAAAATATCAACGAAAACACCGCCCGAAGAAAACAGCTTTTCACTCTTCTCTGTTTTATTCATGTCAAGCCTCCTTTTCCGTGATCTGCAGTTCCACGGTAACCGCATCGCTGACAAGTCCGCTGAAGCGATACGTATATGCCTTGCCCACAGCGATTTTGGTCTGACCTGCAAAGTAGCCAAGCGTGTAATTGTAGTTAGCCGTGGTACGTACCACCACGTAAACGTCAGCAGTACCGTCGCCGTTGTCCTCGCAAGAGACCGAAAGCACCTTTCCTACGGGAGTGCTCTGCTCTTGCTCCAACACGAATACGTCACTGTCGGGGCGGACCACGCAATTCCCTTCCTCGTCATATACCAGCGCCGAGGAAACGTTCTCTGCCAAAAGCGTATACGTAATTTCTTTTTCCGCATAACGCGTGGAAAAATAATTGTTGAGTGCATAGATGCCCCAAACGGCACCCGCAATTGCGGCAAGCAGCACCACAACGATCAGAATATCGACCGCAATGGGCAGCCCCTTCTTGCGAGGCTTTTTCTTGACCTTGGGCGCTTTACGGATCTTTTTCTTACTATCACCCATAGGAGCAAGCGAAGTCTCCGGTGCAATGCTGGAGGCTTTTTGCTCGTCCGTGGTAATCAGATTTTTCTTATGATCAGACATAGAATTTCAGTCCTCTCTCTCTTATTTATCTTTTGCGGAACGCAACGTCCGTGCGTTCCCCGCTGCCCACGTGCGTGTGCACGGCGCGGTCGTGAGTATCGTATTGCGTACGCAGACTTGCTACAGTCAAGCCAACGACCAGCCAAAGCAACCCGAACAAGCTTGCATTGTTCATCAGATTGCAGGAGGTTCCCATGACCAGCACGCCAAACACGCCCGCAAGTCCTGCTACAACGCGCGCCTTTGTGGTACGGTTACCGCCCCAGCGCAAATAGGTCAACACGCAAATCGTGAACAAAAGCAAAGCACCAAGCAGCATCAGCAATCCAAGATATCCGCACTCTGCAAGCAGCTGCAGATAGGTGTTTTGAATATCAATTGCATTTTCCATACCGGGTACTGCATAATGCGCAAGCACGCGGTGAACGGCAACGTCACCAAATCCCACGCCCAGCCAGTTATCGCCGGACATTTTCAGGACACCGTGCGCAATCTCTTGTCTGTACGCAGCACCGTCCGCATACGAGGTCGCTACGTCCAGCACCGATTGAACGATCGGAAGTTGACGCAGATCAAACAAGCCGTTGAGCTCCTTATGCCATACCGCTGCACAAGTCACAGGAAATGCGAGCAGCATAGCAGCACTCAGGGAACGATGGCTATATACAAAGAAAAAGATAGCCATTGCCGTCAATAAGCCCGCCCACGCACCGATCTGCATGGTGAAGAATATAGAAGCACAGGCAGCAAGCACCCAAAGAACCTTCCAGAAAAAGCCCGTAATGGTACGCTTACCCACAAATCGGCTGAGCATAACGGGAAGCAGCAGCATAAGCATACCGCACACCATCGTGCTCTGTCCGAAAAACGCATCGTATCTGGCAAACAGACTTGCAAACATGGAAAGGTCTACGCGAGCTATGGTTATATCCAATAAATACAGGATCTGAGCCATGGGCAGCACGCTGACCACCGCCAGCAAAGTACCCGAAATTGCCAAAAGCTTATAGCAGCGATCCAGCCATTCGCGGGAACGCATCAGATTCACGATCGGGAAATACATGGCAATCAACAAAGCGTAGCCACAGCCGTACATCATGCTTGTGGCACTGCCCTGCGTCAAGAATCCGTGCAGCGCAAACACACCCACAAGCAGCAAAAGCGCGAAATCTATCAGCCGCACGTGCATCACGCGCTTTCCGCGGATCAGTTTGCTTGCATAGCTGATCAAGGTGACGATGGCTATGAGCACCGCGCACAGCACGGGATAACCCGTCAGCCACCAAATCCCCACGGTTCCTGCAGCCAACAGCACACCGCTTTCGGGAACGTACAGCACCGCGATCGCCAATACCAGCAGCAACGCCAGCACGGGTACGGTCGCAGGATGAACGAAAAAGGTCAACGCGCCTGCACCGATACCGAAAATCAACGCAGCGTATACCATAAGCGTGCTGCCTCTTTCCTTGTCTTTGCTCTTCTGGCGCTGTTCAAACCCGAGATAAGAGCGCAGGATCTTACCCACGATACGGCTGCCAAAGGCTGCGCGATACAGGGATTTGCCCGTGCAAAGCAGGGGCAGCGAAGCAAATGCAATCACAATACCTGCAATGCCCCAACCGAGGTTGCCGGCATAATTGACGGAAAGTCTTTCCGCAATGAAATATACGGCTGCACCGACTGCTCCGTACATAAAGAAGAAAATACCGTACATGTTCAACGGGCAGTTGATAAAAAACTTTACCAAACGGTCTAAGCTGCGCAAAATGATACTGCGTTCGATCAAATACGCGCATCTCAAACGAAGCTTGTGCAGATTTTGTCTGAACTTTTTATCCGGTGTACCGAACACACGCGAGCAAAGCTCCCCCCATCTGCCTTCAAGCACTTCGTAAGAGGAAAGCAGTCTTGCAGGAAAGCAATTGATCAGTAAGGTATAGATCCAAAGCGACAATCGGTTGAACAGATGAAAAAACAGTGAGCCTACTTTTTTCTTTTTGGGCGCACTTTTTTGCTCAGTCAAGACGCTCCCTCCTTTCAGTCGTGATTTTCTAACAGATCGGGTCTTTGCAGCTCGGTCTTTTCGGTGGCTTTTTGCAGCCGCCACGCATCAATATTGGCGTGGTGTCCCGAGATCAGTACGTCGGGCACCTTGACGCCGTGCCATTCATAAGGTCTTGTGTATTGGGGATATTCGAGCAGTCCCGAGGAAATGCTTTCCTTTTCGTAGCATTCGGGGTCTGCAAGCACGCCCTCGCAAAGGCGGGATACGCAATCCACCACGATGCACGCGGGGATCTCGCCGCCCGTGAGCACGTAATCGCCGATGGAAAGCTCCTCGTCCACGATCTCCGCGATCACGCGGCAGTCAATGCCCTCGTAATGTCCGCAAAGCAGCACCAGATTATCGTATTTTGCCAGCTCCTCGGCTTTTTTCTGCGTCAGCACCTTGCCTGCGGGCGACATGTAAATGACGCGGCGCGTGCCGGTAAAGCCATCCTCTGCCTGCTTGCGTAAGACTCCTTGAAAGCAATTATAGACAGGGGGGGCTGCCATCAGCATACCCTTGCCGCCACCGTAGGGCGTATCGTCCACGCGGCGGTGCTTGTCCTCGGAGTAATCCCTGATCTGGTGGGTATGTACCTCGATCGCGCCGCTCTTTTGCGCGCGCCCGATGATGCTCTCGCCCAGCACGTGATCCACCAGCTCGGGAAACAGAGTCATAATATCAAATCTCATAACAATTCCCTCTTGTTTAGTCTTCCAGCATGCCGCCGATGGGTGCAACCAGGATGCCGCGCTCCTCGTCAATGCCCTTGACAAATTCGGGTACGGCAGGCATCATGCGCTCGCCGGTCGGGGTGTTGACGACGTAAATATCGGCAGGACCCTGATCCAGCACCTCCGAGAGCTGTCCGTAGACCTTGCCCGTTTCTACGTCCACAAGGTCAAGCCCGATCAGCTCCGCGATCAGATATTCGCCCTTGGGGATCTTGAGATCCTCTCTTGCCGCGTGCAGCACCTTGCCGCGCAGCGCGTTTGCCGCTTCTACCGTAGTAATTCCCTCCAGCTCGGCAATGACAAACTGCTTAAAGACCGACGCGCGATTGACGCGGATCTCCTTCATGCCCTCCTTGGTAGGCAGATAGACGCGCTTTAATTTTGCAAGCACCGCAGGGGTGTTGCACCAGGATTCTATTTTAACGGCACCCATGACGCCGTGTGTATTGACGATTTTTCCACACTCGGGAAATGCGATCAGTTTCATAAAAAGCATCCTTTACTTATAGTTAGATATATTATATCACATTATTTAAAATAATGCAACAGTTATTTTCAGTAAAAAAATCGCCCGCGCAATGTGGGTGATGTCCTTATCGGAGAATTTATAATAGGGGTATGGGCAAAGACCTGTGCATTTGTTAAACAAATGCCAAACTTGCGATAAAAACATAAAGAGAGAACAATGCGGAAAGAAAAACCGCTTTGCTCTCTCTTTTTCTGCTTTTAGTGATATTCTTTGCTTTCGCAAAGAGTG
>JAZOVZ010000058.1:0-101573 GCA_045658965.1 Eubacteriales bacterium | reverse complement strand
GTCGTGATCAAGGTCGCTATCCTCGCAAGTACCAATTGTTACGGAGCATCCGTATTCACACTTATGATCAGAATCGGTATCGTCGTGCGTGCCGAAATACTTATCGCAACCGTAATCACAATCGTGATCGTGGTCGCCGTCTACGCAGTCACCGATCTTATCGGAACAACCGTAGTCGCAAGCGTGATTCTTATCGGTATCTTCGTGTGCGCCTTGATATACGTCACAACCGTTGTCACAAATGTGATCCTTGTTAACGTCGGCATGCGCATCGGGGTTAATCGCAATATCCACAACGTCCTGGGTCTGCTCTGCAGCCCAAGCTACGTCAAAGGTTGCGGTATAGGTGGTCGTACCCATTGCAGAGCAAGTGGGCGCGGTCTTTTGTGTGCTGCCAATCGTTGCATTCGCGGTCACGTTATGCTCAGCGTCGTTCGCACAAACGCGCGTTGCCGTGCAAGACTTGCCGTCAGCTGCAAAGTCGTAGGTCACACTCCATGCGTGATCAAGCGCGGGAATAATTTCCTGTGCTTTCAGGATCTCATTACAACCGGAGCACTGTTTACCCTCGGTCAAACCGGTCTCGGTACAAGTGGGATCCTTTGCTGCAAGAGTGATAGCTTCCCATCTGTCATGGCTGTGGGACAATGCAGCAACGGGAGAGCTTTCGTACGCATCGCAATTCTGGCAATCACGGCGCTTTTCGCCCGGAGAATCTTCGGTAGGTGTAATTGTATCGTACCATTCACCATACTCATGCCCTAACGCGTGAACCTCTTCTGCCACGTAGAAATGATCACAAGCGGTACAGGTGAAAGTGGTGTAACCCTTTTCAGTACAGGTGGGCTCGGTTACAACGCCTTTGTCGTAAACGTGCTCGTGCACGCCATAGTTACCATTACCCAGATCGGTAGGACCGTAGCCCTCTGCGCAGAAGTTGTTGTCGCCACCGGGCTCGGTGTTGGAGTTAGCAGGGTTAAAGCCAATGTAAGTACCACCGGTAACAATAATCTTAGCATTCGAACCGTTCTTGATGTTCAGCAGATACTTAGAACCAAGCTTCTCACTGTAAACACCGTCATAGTGACCGCCGGTAATCGTAATTACCGCATTGTCCTTTGCGTAGATCAGGTCGTTATAATCGCCGGGCTCTGCACCAATGGTGAAGGTACCGCCGTTGATGGTTACCTTACCGGTATTCTTTGCCCAAACAGCGGTAGAACCGCTCTTTGTGCCACCGGTAACCGTGCCTGCATTGATGGTCAAGCTGCCGGTATCGCAAACGAATACGTCAAAGCACTCAGTTCCCTCTACGTTGAAGGTACCGCCGTTTACGATCATCGTGCCACCCGTAATCTCAATCGTACCGGAAATCGTGCCGGTCGTATTGATGGTCACGGTGGGAATCGTGTAGTTTTGGAACTTGCATGCGTCGATCGCATATGCCAGTTCGCCATCGTTGTTAGCCTTGATAGTGGTATTGCCATTGATGTTAACAGTACCACAGTTGTTGGAAAGCACGTAGGAGTCGCCGTCCGTAGCAGACCACTTATCCAGGTTTGTGCCATCCAAGGTCATGTCGGTGATGGTCAGATTCGAATAATTCTGAATCAGAATGTAGAAATCATTCTTTGCACTTTCAGCTACTTTCAGAGTACCGTTCTTGAAAGTGATATTCTTTCCATCCAACAAACGGAAACCGTTGGAGGTCAGACCGTTCGCGCCAACACCCGAGGTCAGCGTGTAAGTATAACCGTCAAAGTCAATTGTAATGCTCTTTTCAATCTGTGCGCCTGCACCGCTGAAGTTGCCCAGCAGCACGATGGCGTCACCATCCTGTGCCTTAGCGATTGCTTCTGCAAGCGTTTCGTATCTCTTAGCGGGATCGCCATTGATCTGTGCAACAGCAATCAGCTTGGTGCCCTCGTGGGTCACTACGTAGCTGTGACCGCAAGCACAGGTGTACGTCGTGAAGCCGTCCGCATCAAAGGTGGGATCGGTTTCAACTGCATTATAGCTGTGGCTATGCACCACGTACTTGCCGTCCACGTACAGAACGGTGTCGCCTGCAGTCGTGACCACGTTCAAGCCCGCGGGAGCCTCGATAGTTGCCTCAGCATCATAAAGATTGATCGTACCATTAATTTCAACAGTACCCTTTACGATTACGGTGCTCAGCACCTGCATGGTCGTATTCTCGGAAATGATGAACTTAGCATCCTTTCCAATGGTCAGCGTCTGACCCTTACCCGTCCACCATTCCTCGCGTTCCACGGTTATGGTACCGCTCTGGACAACAATGTTTCCGCTCATATCAATGACCAGAACCGCGTCATTCGTGATATAGTAGTCTGCCTCGGGGCCTGCCATCACGTAATCCTTGTCGGGGGTGATCAGCGTACCGCCATTCATGCTCAGCGTACCAACCACGTTACCGTGCAAGGTATGACCGTTAAAGTCAAGCGTCTTACCAATCATGACGTAAGTTTCCTTGGTCATAACGTCCTGCAGCAGAATAATGGTATCGCCATCCTGTGCAGCAGCGATTGCTTCAGCAAGAGTCTCATATCTCTGATCACCGATCTGTGCAACAGCAATCAGCGCAGGAACGTAGTTATCCTTGTAGCTGTCGCCGCAAGCACAGGTGTGCGTCGTGAAGCCGTCCGCATCAAAGGTGGGCTTAGTTACAACTGCAATATGGTTGTGCTCTTCAATGGTGTAGTAACCATCGCCGTCAGCGTCCATAGCGTGATAACCGGTAACCACGAAATTGGTGCCTGCACCCTCAGCTGCATTGTTGTAGGGGTTGAAGCCTAAGAACATACCACCGTTAACGGTGATAGTAGCGTTGTCTGCCTGATAGTGTGCATCATAGCAGTTCAGCGTCCATGCGGGCGTTTGAGCCTTGAAGGTACCGCCATTAATGACGACCTCGCCGCCGTTCTTGACGTAGATCAAGTCATAGTGAGCATCTGTGCCTGCGCCAACGTTGGTGTAGGTACCGCCATTGATGGTAACCTTACCGCCGTCTGCCCAGATAGCAATGCAGTAGTTATTGCCGCCAACGCCGTCGATCACGCCATTACCGTTGATGGTCAGATCGCCGCCTGCAACAACGTGGAATACGCCGTCGCCGTTCGTATCTTCATCAGTGGTCTTAACGCCAAAGCCGTTCAGATCCAGAACAACAGTATTGTTAATCACGAATGCTGCATCGGTCTCGATATCAGCCAGAAGTGTCACTTCGCCGCCAACCGCAAGAGCCTCCGCCAGCGTCTGATACTTAGTCTCACCGATCTGTGCAACAGCAATCAGCGCGTCCACGTAAGAATCCTTGTAGCTGTGACCGCAAGCACAAGTGTGAGTCGTGAAGCCGTCCGCATCAAAGGTAGGATCGGTTACGACGACGTCGTCATAGTCGTGGCTATGCACCACGTACTTGCCGTCCACGTACAGAACCTTGTCGCCAACCTGATGAGCAAACTTATCAAGCAAGCTGTTGTCCTTATATTCGACAGTTGCATCCGCGGTATAGAGGTTGACAGTACCGTTCACGGTAACATTTCCCTTCACCACAACAGCACTGCGCACGTTGAGGGTCTTGCCATCGGGAATCACGAAGGCTGCATTCTCTTCAATGGTCAAGGTCTGACCCGGGAGCGTCCACCAAACTGTGGGAGTCAGGGTCAGCGTGCCGGAATGCACGGTAATATTACCGTTCGGCACAATCATAGTCAGTACCGCATCGGTGGTCTGATAATAGGCATCCTCGTCGGAACCCATCATCTTATAATTCTGTGCGGTGTAATACGTACCGCCGTTGATCTTCAGCGTACCGCTTACGTCGCCCTTGATGGAGCAGCCGTTGAGATCCAGCGTGACGCCCGCGGGAATCGTAACCGCGGTATCAAGCTCCACGTTCTTCTGCAGCCGGATAATATCGCCATCCTGCGCATCCGCGATTGCTGCATCAAGCGTTGCGTAACGATTTTCACCGATCATTACAACGGTGGGCAGCATAGTGCCCTCGTCGGTCTTCGTGTCGGTTTCGTCACAACGGTCGCACTTCGCGGTCTTGGTGCCGTCCTCGGTGCAAGTTGCGTCATTGTTGCTTACGTAATTGGTAAAGCTATGATCAAGCGCACTTCCCTCGTCTGCAACAGTCTTGGTTACATCGCAACGGTCGCACTTTGCGGTCTTGGTGCCGTCCTCGGTGCAAGTTGCATTGTTGTCGCTTACGTAGTTGGTAAAGCTGTGGTTCAGCGCGCCAATCTTACCGTCGCCGGTCTTCCACTCAGCAAGATCGGTGATCTCGGTAGTGCAAGCCTCATCTGCATAATACTTGCCGCAAGAGCAAGTCACGTAATCATTCCAACCGTCAACGGTGCAGGTTGCAGCCTGACCGTTTGCAAGCGTGCCGGAGCAATCTTCAAGCACCGCTCCACAGCCGTAGTCACAAACGTGGTCTGCATCGTCTCCATCGGCGTGCTCACCGATCTTTTCGGAACAACCATAGTCACAGTTGTGATCAGAATCGGTGTCTTCGTGCGTGCCGAAATACTTGTCACAGCCATAGTCACAATCGTGATCATGGTCACCGTCTACGCAGTCACCGATCTTCTCGGAACAACCATAGTCACAGTTGTGATCAGAATCGGTGTCTTCGTGCGTGCCGAAATCCTTGCCACAGCCATAATCACATTTGTGATCCTTGGGGTTTGCGTCTTCGCAAGTGCCGATTGCTACAGAGCATCCGTAATCACAAGCGTGATTCTTGTCGGTGTCTGCATGCGTGCCCTGATATACACCGCATCCATTGTCACAAGTGTGATCCTTATCGGGGTCTGCGTGCGCATCGGGGTCAATCGCAATATCCTGCACGTCCTTGATCTGGGTCTGGGTCTGTGCCCAAGCCTCGCTAAAGGTTGCAGTATAAGTGGTAGTTCCCTTTTCGGTACAAGTTGCCGGAGTCTTGACTACATCTGTAATCGTAGCAGTTGCGGTCTCCTTGTGCTCTGCATTATGCTTACACGTGCGCGTTGCAGTGCAAGACTTGCCGTCAGCTGCAAAGCTGTAGGTTGCTTCATTCCAGGAGTGCGCATTTGCGTCAATTGCAATATCTACAACGTCAAGAGTCTGGGCCTGTGCCCAAGCCTCGCTAAAGGTTGCAGTATAAGTGGTCGTACCCATTGCGGAGCAAGTGGGCGCGGTCTTTTGTGTGCTGCCAATCGTTGCATTCGCGGTCACGTTATGTGCTGCATCGTTTCCGCACTCGCGCGTTGCCGTGCAAGAGCTGCCGTCAGCTGCAAAGTTGTAGGTCACGCTCCAAGCGTGTTCAAGCGCAGCGACGAGCTGGGTACCGCACACGGTACAAGTCTGTGCCGTGGTACAGGTTGCAGCAACGCCGGGAGTATGGGGCAAAGTGTCAATTACTGTTTGTTCAGCGAACACAGTGCCACAATCGTCGCACTTTTCACCGGCAGTCAGACCAGTTTCGGTACAAGTAGGCTCTTTTGCGTCTCCTACGGGCACCTTATTCGCGTGTACGCAAAGGTTTGCGCCGCAAATATCGCAATTGCTGTCGGCATCATCACCGTCAGAACATGCGCTCAGAGTTTCACCGCAAGCATCACACTTGTGGTCAGCGGGGTTAGTATCCGCACATGTAGTCACAGTTCCACAGACGTCGCAAGTGTGGTCACTCATGCCTGTATGCTTATCACAAACCCACTTGCCCGTCACTTTATCGTAGGTGTAGGTATTGGGGGTTACTGTGCTGCTACCGGTGGCAACATAAGTAGTGCCATCGCCGTTCAGCAACTTCGCGGGAGAAATCGCAACACTGGCGGCAGCACCATTACTTTTAACCATAACTGTTGTCAGATTGCCTGGGGCACCAACTATCTCAACAACTCCGGTTCCATTAGTGCTCTTAAAGCTTGAATTAGCCGTCCCAAAGAGGCCGGTGATTTCGCCATTCGCTTTAGTGCCGGAGTTAACAGTTAAAGTACCATTGATGTCTCCGATTGAACCATCAAGAAGAATTACGTTTTTGCCTCCACTTACAATGATGTGAGAACCTGTTGCACTGGTCATTGTCGCTCCAGCATAAACAACAACACTTTCGTTCAGTGTCAATGTTGAGCCCGAATTAGCAAGCACATCCCATCTAACGCCAAAAGCCAGACCGGAAGTATTAGAGCTGTCAACAGTTACCTTAAAACCTGCGGCAGACGCACTTATGTTAAATCTCTCAATGGAAATGTTGCCGTGTATGATAAATTGTTGTCTGCTTGTATCAGTATTGTAGCATAGCGTGAGACTACCGGAACTCATCCTAAATACTCCGCTATCAGACCCTATAAAGTCCAGGAGGAACGTGTTATAGCCAGCCGTATTACCATAAATACAAAGATAGACTTTCAGCGAAGAGCCACACTTCATAGTCATTGGTACGCAAATGTTTCCCAACAAATAATCCGTAACCGGAAATGCTCCATCCGTGTTAATCTTATTAAAAGAATCAGCACTGCCGGTATAGTCCGTCATATTTAAATCCGTGTAAACTACTCCTGATTCATTAACTGTTACAGTACCATCGCCTTGAATCGTGCCCCAAGCATACAACGTGCCGTTGACAGTCATCGTAGAACCGGAGTTCATCTGCAACACACTATATTTACCGTCATTTATCGCACCAACGGGGTAACAATCAGTCTGGCCGCCGACTTCCAAAGTTCCATTGACAATAATTTGAGTTCCGCTTGCCAATGTCAGAGTTCGGTATAGTGTTGGTGCTTGATTTCTATCCACAAACCTAATGATGCCCTTATTCGGAGGTTCAGCAATGCCGGCTATTCCAATCCCTGCCTGATGTCCAGTCACTTTTGGAGGATTTCCACGCAGCATATTTGTGCTTTCAAAAGGAATCTGCAGGGTTACCCCAGAGGGAATTTCATAAGTAAAGGATTTACTACTATAATCTCCATCTGTTTCCACAGAAGAATGGTAAACTGTTCCACCAGATGTGGCTACTATAGTTCCCTTGTTGCCATTAGCAATAGCAGCTTCAATCGCTTGATCCAAATAAGAATATACAACTCCATTATATGTATAAGCTGCACTATCTTTAGGCACATTGGACACAGCTTCTGTCACCGCAGAAAATGTTACTGTTCCACTGACTTTAGTACCCTTGCTAGCGGTGACTGAAAATGTAACCTCCTGTTCCGCGCCAACAATAAAGGTTTTACTTCCGTCAGAATTATCCGTAACCGTCGAAGGAGCGTTCATAGTCACTCCGTTCCCCAGAGTACAAGTAACAGAAACCGTTTCTTTGGCTGTTAAAGTTACCGTTGTCGTAGCAGGTGTATCTTGAGTAGTACAACCGTTGCCGTTAGTACCAGTCGCATCAATCTGTAAGGTTCCACCAGAAACTGAAGCATTTCCCGAGTTACCCGATACAGTATATTCTGCACTAAAATAACTGGAATATTTAAAATTAGAAAAATCAGCCAATGTGGCTGCACTGGTAGATATGGAAATAATTATAAAAAATGTCCACAATAAAACTACGCAAAGAATCCATTTGGGAAACTTAAACTGACATTGTTTCACGTCCTTTCTCCTCCTTTCGTAAAAGCAAAATATAATAAACATCTAAAACATCTAAGATCAGGCAAATACCGCCCAACCAAAGAATCAACATGTTCTTATAGACAATAGCGGTTATATATGCCAAACTCCAAAATAACCGCAGGAAATATCAAGAAAGTCAGTCATCGTGAGCCTTTATCTTCCTAGCCACACAGAGCCAAATAATACCAATTGCAATAGCCAGTAATGCAAACCACTGACCGTGGCTTAAATACAGCCAATCCTTAGGTGTGTCACGAAGGAATTCCAAGAAGAATCGCATGATACTATACAGTACCATGAACATAGGATACAGCATACCGCTCTTCGGTTTCTCTTTCTCAACGTGCAGCAACCAAGCCATAATAGCAAAGTCGCCTATACTATCAAGTGCCTGTGTAGGCCAAACAAAACAAAAATCTCCAATGCACGCTTCCCATCCGCCACAACATCCGCTAAGGAAACAGTTGACACGCATGCAGCCGATCATAATCGCGACACACGGTCCGCAAATATCCATGGTTTGTCCCGGTTTTAAGCGGAATAGCAAACCGAAAAGCGGCATCAGCATGGGTATCAGGAACACAGATCCATAGAAAGAAACACCACCAAAGGAACCACTTTCAAAGAAATACAAAAGCATTGCTCCTGCAACACCCACTAATGTCAGCAGTGCGGTGAAAACACCGCACTGCCAAAAATTGAGTGAAAACAGGGCTTTACGCTTATACGTACAAATATACATTCCTACGACTCCGGTGGTCAACAATACCGGGAACGTGGAAATTACGTAATCCCCGATCCTCATTTATTATTACTCTTCAAGGCTGGTGGTAACCTTTAAGCCGTTGTCTTCCACCTTTACGTAAACGAATACACCGCCCTCAGCGTAAGAACCAACAAGATCCTGAATATAGTTGCTGGTAAAGTAATCATCCGTACCCAAAGCAGCACCATTGTTATTGATAATGTCGTCCTTAGAAGACGAAACGGTCTTCATTGCCTCTGCATATGCATTCATATCCTGAGACATAGGAGACTCACCGTTTGTGGTTGCCATATATGCGTCAAATGCTTCATCATTAACCGCACCCATCTCACCAAAAGCATTCAAAAGAGCAGCAAACGCCTGTGCAGTACCGCCATAGGTACCGGATTCCTTTTGGATTTTTTCGGTAGCTTTGTCAAGGATCTGTCTCGGGGTTTCAGTACCGTTCTTAATCTCGTAATTGCCTTTTTCAAAGAATGTTGCATAACCCTCAGCCAATGCATACATCGTAGCAGCAGAAGCAATAGTAGAACCCAAATGTTCATTCATACCGTTCATAACAGCGATAGATCCACCACCGATATTTTGGGGAATAGAATTTGCAGCATTCTGCAGTGCTTCGGGTTTCAGTCCGGCAGTAATATCAGCCACGTAGAAAACAGCAGCATCAGCCTTTTCGCCGGAAGAGGTTGCACCCATTTCCGTCATGTAATCGCCAAAGTCACCACCCAACGCATCGGAGATTGCGGGGTTATCTAAGAAACCACCCAGCGCCTCGGTCAGCGTCTCAACAGTGCCAAGCAGACTAGTCAAGCCCTGCTCGTCACCGTAGAAGTTAGAGCCCTGGAAGGTTGCATTCCACTCGTCATACTTCAAAGACAGCTCGGACTGCCAGTCTTCACCAAAGGTTGCCTTCATTGCTTCAACGATAAAAGGATTGTTAGACTGCGCATCGCCTTCTACGTTCAGTACCAGGAAACCGTCGGTTGCCTTGGTGGGATCACTGTAGTAGTACAGCGTCAAAGCCTGCTCGATGTCAGCAATCATCTGCTCATCCGCAGCCTTCTGTGCCTTGGGGATATAAACGCTGACACCGATAACGGCGACAGCTGCGAGGATTGCCATAATGGCAATGACGACGATCAGCTCGACCAGAGAGAAGCCGGCGTTATTCTTGCCGACGCGCTGTACGGTCTCGCTGAAATACTTGCTCTGAGACTTGGAGCTCATAAGCTTCTTGAAAAAGTTTTTCATGTGAGTTTTTTCCTTTCGAAAATAATTTTTTGTTTGTTTTTTTGCCCTTTTGGGGCGGCGTGCCGCGCTGACTTGGTTCGACCTTTTTCGCCGAGATCCCGACAGTACGACACAATATTATACATCATAAATTTTATCACGAATCTTGTCAATCGTCAACAGCCGTTGGTGGGCATATTGGTGCATTTGGTGTCCCATGATTTGTGCATATTGTTAAATTATACGTATACGCATGTGTGCGCGCATGCGCGCGGGGAAAGGGCTACCCCCGAGGGGACGGCTTTTTAAGCGTCGCAGCCCTTCCAAGGCGTCCCCCGGGGGGAAGCTGTCGCGCAGCGACTGAAGGGGAATGCGGGCTAAACGGCACGGTTATCCGCTTGGGTATCGCAATTCCGATCCAAAACATACGAGTTCCCCTTCCTCCCGTAACGCTACGCTACGGGACCCCACCTTCCCCCGGGGGGACGGCTTTTCTCGCGGGGACGGCTTGGGGGGCGCGAAAAGCCCACCTTGCGGCGCAAGGTGGGCTTTTATGATTGGATATAGGTTATTTGCCGGCAAATCGCGCTTGCCGTGCGTTACGCTTGGGCTTTTACCGTGAATTGGATTTCCGAAGCACCGCTGTCGATCAGCACGTACTCGTCCGTCCAGTTTGCGCCGCCCGTGACAAAGTTTCCGGGGCCGCACGCGCCTGCAATGGCGGGCAGCTGGTGAAGCGGTCCGAACACGTTCTTACGCGTGCCGACTACGCAAAGGTCAATGCTCTGCCCTGCCTTGACAGCCTCGGTCACGTCTGCCTCGTAAGGATCCCAGCCCACGATCTGCACCTTGCCGTCCGCGGTGATCACCTTGAAGCAGCCGCCCGTGAACTTGGCGGAAAGGGTGACTTGGTCGCCCTCCTCAACGGTCAAGCCTGCGTACATTTCGGGCAAAATACGGTAGGTCATGCTGCCCGTGTAGAACGGCATGCCGTAATTTGCATAGTTGCCAAGACCCATCTGCGCGGGGGCTGCTACAAGCGTGCGCTTGTTGGTCTCGGACAGCGATACGCCAAAGTCGCCGATCAGATACAGCGCTTCGATATTGGTGGTGCGCATGAAGTTGACCTTGACGGTCACGACATTGCGACCAAGGCGCAAAGCTCCCTCGGGCAGGTACATCTTCTTGAAGCAATCGTCTACCCAGAAGTCGTTAATATCCTTATTCTGCAAGGAAATTCCGTTGATATAGTAGGCATTGGTCTCGGGTCTCTCGCCCGCCAATACCACAGTTCCCTTGGGCAGCTCGTCGATAAAGAACTCGTATTCCAGCTCGATCTCACCGTACTTTTCGGTATAGTTGAGCTTGGCAAACCAAGGCTGCAGCATCTCGCCGCCGCGGCGTTCGATGCCCACCGCGCCGCGCACCTGAGAATCGATGCGCAAGGCTTCAGCCGATTCGCTCCAGTCCTTGTCCGCCCATCTCCAGCGGCAATAGTCCAGCACGCAGACGTTTTGCTCGTCAAGCATGGGCGCAAAGTCCGCCTCGGTGATCTCCAAGGTCTGCTTGACTACAGTTGCGGGCTGTGCGGGCAGTTGCTCACGCGCCTCTGTCAGCACAAAGCAGCGCGTGCCTGCGGCATCGATATCAAAGGCGATCTCGGCAATGCCGTCCTTCCAATTTACCTTTGCGTTATAACGGTTTCCGCTCTCCAGATCCCATTCCTCCACGCTCATGCCGGCGGGCACTGCAAGCTGCAGCGTCAAGCCCTTTCTGCCGTTTTCGCGGTCGGTATTGAGCACGACGGCAGCCACGCTGCCCTCGCCGTCCACGTCGCGGCGCACCTGCACGAATACGGCACGCTCTGCGTCACCGTCCGCGTCCTTGATATCCACAAAGCTCTGCGAGCCTGCGCGGATCGCGGACAGAATTTCTGCTTCGTCAAAGCCCACGCGGCAGCAATTCTGCGCAAGCGTTGCGGGTGCATCGGACGCCACAGCGTCCACGTATGCGGGCAATTCACCCGCGAAAACGACCGTGCCCCCCGCTGCGGAGAACGCCTTGAGGATCTCCAACGTGGTGGGTCGGATGGTCAGCATATTGGTCACAAGCACGGTGCGATAGGTCGCGTTGCCGATCTTTAAGAGCGCATTGCCCTGTGCGTCGGTTGTAAGCGACCACTTGTCGCGCATGATCTGCTCTTCACCGTAGTCAAAGTCCACGTGATTGTCGGTCAGCATATGGAACAGCTGCTGATATCTCTGCTCGTACGGTCCTACGTCGGGCGACGCGTTCATGATCCAGCGCGCCCAGCCGAGATATGCCTGGCACCACAAGGATTCTACGGGGTTGAGTACCAGCACGTCGCAATCGGGCTTGCCTGCGGACAGCACCACGCCCATACGGGCAAAGTGGTCTTCTACGGCGGCATAATCCTTATACCAGGGAGACTGATGCAGAATAGATGCGGGATAATCGCGCTTGGATTCGCCTTCCATGGTATACCAGGAAAGGTGCTGGCAGCGCAGATTGATGCCGAACAGCGCCTGCCAATCGCCCACAGCCTTGTGCGACTTGAAATCAAACTGCCAGCCGGTGCAGCCGTACAGCTCGGAAAGCAGCCACTTTTTGTCAAGCTGTCTTGCCGCGGAGGCAATCTGCTTGACGATCCAGTAGCAGCGGTTATGCTCGGTCAGCACGTCCACGCCCGGATATCCCATGTGCTCGTAAAAGTGCATAAGCGAGCCGTGCGGTACGGTCTGGTTCATCAAAGAATCCTCATGCAGCACGTGGCCGGTAAATTCAATGCCGTTTGCCTTGCACCACTGATTGATGGGCATGGCAAAGCGTTCCAAGAACAAGTTATCCGCCAGGTCAATGTAATGCAGCTTGACGGGGGCTACCTGCTCGCCCTTGTATCTGTAGAACAGCTCGGGCAGAATGGGACGCGCGTCGTAGCCGTATCTCTTGTGGAATTCTTCGAAAATATCGTCCGTCCATGCCACCGCGCAGGAGATCACGCCGTCATGCTCACGCAGATTATCAAAGCAATGACCGCGGTGCGGCTCGTCGGTGAAAATGCCCTTGATCGACTTGCCAAGGCGATCACCGCAGCGGCGCTTATACTCCTCGTGCGTCATGTCTATGAACTTATAGACCGCCTTATACGACATGGTGTCGATATAGGTGGTGCCGTTGTAGTTAGAATTGGGGGCGTCGGGCACGATGGCAAAGCGCAGCGCTTTCCATTCCCCGGGCTGCTCCTCTGCCGCGGGAGCGAGCTTTTCTATAGCTGCCTTGACTGCACGCTTGGCGCAGTTGGCGCAGGCAAGATCGGCGGTGACGATCTCCTTGTATGCCCAGACGTTGATGCCGTCCACCTTTGCTGCGTAAAGTGCGATACTTTGGTCATCCCAGGTCAGCTTTTCGGGATCGGATGCAAATACGTACAGCGATTTCATGCGGTATTGCGGATCGATGGTGACCTTACCGCCCGCAGAGCCCGACGGCCAGCGGTCCTCGTCGTACAGCCAAGCCTCCATGCCGACCTTCTCGCCCGCATCGGCAACGGCGTTGATCAGATCAAACCACTCGTCGCCCAGATATTCGGTAATCAAGCCCGCACGCGAGTGCATGAAGTAGCCGCCAAGACCCATTTCCTTCATGACGTCTACCTGTCTGACAAGCTCCTCTTCGCGCAGCTCTCCGTTCCAGGACCAGAAGGGCTTTCCGCGCCATTCCGCACCCGGTGCGGCAAACGTGCCGTATAACTCTTTTTTACTCATGATTGCACCTCCGAGTTTATTGTAATTCCATTATACCAAAAAGACTTTTGCTTTGCAAGGGCTTGCAAAAATAAAGCGATTGCGACAAAAGCACATGCATGATTTTAGACAAATTGACAAATACTCAATGCAGGAAAAAACTCTGCTGCATAGTATGATAACAGCATTTTTTGACGAAAGGAAACAAACTCATGCCAAAATATTTTGGAACGGACGGCTTTCGCGGCAAGGCGGGAGAGGCTTTGCGGGCAGATCATGCGTACAGGATCGGTCGCTTTTTGGGGTGGTACTACGCAGGGGGCGGTCACAAAGCGCGCGTGGTGATCGGCAAGGACACCCGCCTTTCCTCCTACTCTCTGGAGTATGCCGTAGCTGCGGGTCTGACCGCCTCGGGAGCGGATGCGTATATGCTGCACGTCATCCCCACACCGGGGGTATCCTTTGCCGTGCGTCAGGGCGGCTTTGACGGCGGTGTGATGATCTCGGCAAGCCACAACCATTTTGCCGATAACGGCATCAAATTACTGGACGCGGGAGGAGAAAAAACAGACGACGCGACGCTTTTGGAGGTGGAAAAATATCTCGACGGTGAGATACCCGAATTGCCTTATGCTACGGGGGAAAACATCGGCAGGATCGTGGACTATGCGGCAGGCAGAAACCGCTATACTGCCTACCTGCTCTCGCTCGCCACCAAGTCCTTCAAATCGCTGCGGATCGGCTTGGATTGTGCCAACGGTGCAGCCTGGATGATCGCGCCCGCGGTGTTTCAGGCACTTGGCGCGCGCGTTTTTGTGATGGGCGACTCCCCTTGCGGCACCAACGTCAACGACGGCTGCGGCTCAACGCATATCGAGCGGCTTTGCGATTTCGTGCGCGGTAACTCTCTTGACGTGGGCTTTGCCTTTGACGGTGGCGCGGACAGGTGCTTGGCTGTGGAGGAGCGCGGCGAGGTGGTCAACGGAGACCATATTCTCTATATTTTTGCCAAGGTCTTGCGCGAGCAGGGTGCGCTGGCACACAATACCGCCGTGGCAACCGTGATGTCCAACCTCGGCTTATTCCGCGCACTGGAGGCGGCTGGGATCGACTGTGAGATCACGCCCGTTGGCGACCGCTTTATCTGGGAGAGCATGGCTGCGCACGGCTACAGCGTTGGGGCTGAGCAATCCGGTCACGTCATCCTTTCAAAATACGCCACCACGGGTGACGGAATACTGACCGCCATCATGCTGACCGAAGCAATGCTTGATAAGAAATGCACGCTTTCAAGGCTGGCGGCAGACGTGCAAATGCTGCCGCAGGTGACCAAAAATCTGCGCGTGGCGGACAAGAAAAAGGTCATGGAAAACGCAGAGATCGGTGCGCTTGTCAAACACCTTTCGGAGAACGAATTGGCATCGGGGCGCATTCTTTTACGGCAAAGCGGAACCGAGCCCGTGGTGCGCGTGATGGTGGAAGCAGACACCAAACAAGACTGCGCGACCTATGCCGACATGGTGATACACCGCATAAAGGAGCTTGGATTGCATGAATAATTCGCATTTTTGTTTATTTTCCAACAATTTGTTTGATTTTTCGCATACAATCGCTGCACCGCTGCTGCAAGACGTCACGTATCCATGGGAAGCACTTCCCTTGCTTGCCGACTTTATTCGCGAGATCGGAGCGTCGCTTGACCCTGCCCTTTATGACGATCTTGGCAACGGCATCTATATCGCCAAGGACGCCCAAATCTCGCCGAGCGCGCATATGCAAGGTCCTTGCATCATCGGCAGCGGCGCGGAAATTCGGCACTGCGCCTTTATTCGCGGCAGCGTTATCGTGGGTGCGGGGGCGGTGGTGGGCAACTCCACCGAGCTCAAAAACTGCATTCTGTTTGACTCGGTGCAAGTGCCGCACTACAACTACGTGGGTGACTCGATCCTTGGCTACCGCGCCCATCTTGGCGCAGGTGCTGTGATCAGCAACGTCAAAAGCGACAAGTCGCACGTGCACATTAAGGGCAACGACTTTGACATGGACACGGGGCGCAAGAAGGTGGGCGCAATGATCGGTGACGGCGTGGAGATCGGCTGCGGAGCTGTGCTCTGCCCCGGCACGGTGATCGGGCGCGGCAGCACGGTCTATCCCTTGGTGCGCGTGCGCGGTGTGATCCCCGAGGGGCACATCGTCAAAAGCACCGGGCTCATTGTCCCGCGCAGATAATTGACAAAGGCGTTCTTCTGTGGTATAATGAAACAAATGATTGCCAAAGGAGGACGCCGCATGAAAAGCAAACGCATAATCATAGCCGTAGTATGCTTGATTCTTGCCGTCCTCATGATCGGCAGCCTGTTCGTTGCAGCGGGCGTTGCCTTCTCCCGTATGGAGGACTTTCAATTCGGCGGCTTGGTGGGTGAGCTGCTTGCAGGTAAGGATGAGATCTCATCCGATGACGCGACCGCCGACACCGAGACAAACAGCCCGGAAGAGCTTGCAACAGACGAATCTTATACCGAGGATTTCACCCACGAGGACGTGACCAACATCATTGATCCCCCCGTCCCCGGCGGCACACCCACGCTGCGCTTCTTCCTCTCAGAATGTTATGCATATAGAAAAAGCATGATAGCGCAAAAATTTTTTGAGTCCGGTAAGGCATCCGAGTGGGATCACCATGCAATGATCGACAGCAGCGATGACACCATTCAGGTATTGGGCTGGGCAGCCATTTTCAAGGAAACGCCCTTGCAGCTTGGTTACAGAATTGACGATGAATCCCCCGTATACGGAGAAAACGCAGGATTTTATGAGGCAGACCCGGCTACTGTTACGGCAGCACTCGGCATGGGCGCGGTATCTGCTGTCAGCATCACGATCGAGATTCCCGTAGAGAAGCTTTCGGGCACGCATACGGTGCAAATTCTTGTGCGCAACCAAGGCGGCTACGACGAGGGCGTGATCTGCACCTTTGAGATCGAAAAGGTGGACGACCTGTATACTCGCCCCGTGTTTGAGGCAGACGCTGCCTATCTGAACCTCATGCTGCAAACGCAACATTTCGCAAATGTTTCAAGCTATTCGTATACTGCTCCCAATCCGCTTTGGGGAGAAGGCGGTTACGTCAAGGTATCGACCACGCGTGACCACGGCTATTTTACCATCCTGCCCGCAGACGACTTGATCGAAAGCACGGGCGCGCGTTATCTGGCAATCAAATATCGCGATTTCTCTCTTGATTCGATTACGCTTTATCTCGGCTCGGGTGACGGTCCGGGAGAAAGAGGCGGTGTCTACCAGCTCCCGTGTACGGACGTTGACTGGCAATTCGTCATTATCGATCTCGAGGAATTGGAGTCTGTCAACAACGCCTACGACCTTTCATATATCCGTTTTGACTTCTTTGCACCGAATAACGGCAAAGAGTACAGCTTTGAGATCGCATACGTTGCCACCTTTGACAGCATAGAGGCGGCACAGGCGTACAACGCAGAGCATCCTTACGCAAAAGGATAATGATAGCATAAAAAGCAAGCCGATAGGGCTTGCTTTTTGCTTACAAGAGAAAATATTGACAAATATATCACTATATGCTATAATGAAGATGTAAAACAACTCAGAAAGGAGATCACATTATGCGAAACATCTTCTTACGCGCGTTTTGCTTAGTATTTGTATTGACACTTTGCCTGCCCATGGTGGCATGCGACCTTAGCAATATGCAATTCGGCGGTCTTGTCGGAGAACTGATGGCAGGAAACAACGTAGAGGGTGAGGAAACGCTCGGGCAGATCTACGACGACGTGATCATCGAAGATATTCTCCCCGATATCGAAATCGAAACTGCGATCGATACCAATTGGGCTGAGGACTTTACCGGTGATATTTATACCGAAATGCCTACCGAGGACGTTACCTACGATGGCGTCATCGAGTTCCCTACAGAAGAAATCCAAACAACTGAGCCTCCCATCGTAGATGCCATTCCGGATCCCGTGCTGTATTTCTCCTTTGACGAGTGTGAGGCTTGGATTGGCGACACACGGGTGCAGCAATTCTTCACGCCCGGTCAGCACGCAAGCTGGGACGGAATCGCTATCATTGAAGACCACAACGTAGATTACGTACGCGTACGGGGCTGGGTAGCCTTCAGTTCTGCGCAGATCGGCGAGATCGGCTATTGTATCGACTACGATACCTACGAATTTAACAACGCCTTCTTCACCGACACCGAGCAAGCAGTCATTGACGCAGCGCTGTCCATGGGCGCGCAATCGGCATCCAGAATTGAGATTCTGATCCCCGTCAGACAGCTCTCGGGCGACCACGTCATTGAAATCGTCGCACAAGACGAGAACGGTTACTTGGAAATCATTGGCGCGTTCCAACTTGAAAAAGCAGTTGACCCGTACGCACCCGTGTTCGTGTTTGATCCGAGCGCACTGCTGCAGGCTGCACAAAAGCTCTCGTATGATCAGCACTCCTACCTCAGCGAGGACAGCTCCTTTATTACCTTGGCGACCCTTGAGGGCATCGACCCCTATTTCGCACCCTTGATGCCCGGAATCAACGACTTTAACGGCACCGGTTACAAAAACGTGCGCTTCGTTGTCATTGCCTATCGCACCGAATACGCGGGTTCTGTAGGTCAGCTGTACTTGGGAACCGGGCTTGGTCCTACGGGTCAGGGCGACGAGTACAAATTCGACTACGTCGGAGACGGCGCATGGCATACCTACGTTGTCGATCTCTCCAAGGTCGAAGCAATAAACAGCAGCTTTGATTTGGATTATCTGCGCTATGATATCTTTGAAGCCCCCCAAGAAGCCGGACAGTCTGTAGACGTAGCATACATTGCAGGCTTTGACTCCATGGAGGACGTTATTGCATTCCAGGCGCAAAATAAGCTTGGATAATTCCGATACTCACAAAGAACACCCCGTTGCCGCGGCAACGGGGTGTTCTTTATTTGATTTATTCACCCTTGACCGTGATCACGCGGCAATCGCCGGTATACGCGGTAGAGGTGATGTATTGGGTGATACCATTGGGCAACACGTCCTCGTGATTGAAGTGCACGTGCCCTGCAAATACGGCTACAACGGGAGAATTTTCATCCTCGGCAACCGCGTGGTAGAATCTTTGCACGTCGGGGCTCCAAGCGCACACGCCGGTGTCGCCGCCCATGCCCAGATCCTTGCCCCAGACCTTGGTGCAATCGGCAACCATGCTGTCCACGTGCAGCGGCACGTGCAGCATCAGAATAATGGGCTTGCCCATCTCGCAAAGAGCGAGGAACTTATCCACGGTGGATGCGCTGACAGAGTCGGTGCTGTTATCCACCGAGACTACCATAAACTCACCGAAATCCACGTACTTGACGTACGGATCATCCGCGGGCTCGCCCGCAGAGAGTGCGTTCAGCTTGGGGATATACTCCGCAGCCGCGCCCGCAGACAAGTAATCGTCTGCATAGCACCAGTCGTGGTTACCAAGCGAATACAGTGCGGGGGTTTTGAGTGCCGCGATATTCTGCGCCATCAGCGAGACGTTGAGCTCGGACGGGAAATCGATAATGTCACCCGTGAGCATCAAGAGATCTGCGTTGATCTCGTCCGCATAGCCGAACATATACGGCATGCGCTCCTCGGAAAGCATAAATCCGTCGGTAAATGCGCCTCGTCTGCCTGCAATATAATTGCGGCGGTCGGCTTTCATTGCCTTTGCTTCCTCTGTGCTGTATGCGCTGGAGTGCAGGTCGGTCACCTGCAAAAGCGTGTATTCCTTGGAAAGTCCGGGAATGGTCAGCGTGGCGGTCTGCGGCACGATCAACTGCTTGCCCGTGATCTCCAAGACCTCAGCCTTGGAGGACGCCAATGCGATCGACTTGACGTAGACCGTCTCGCCGCTCTTCTGCGTATCTGCAAAATCAATACGGATATCGGTCAACATCGCACCATCCTTTTGGGACTTGGAGAACGGCACGATCACCGTCTGCCAATCCTTTGCGTTACGAATATAGGTAGTCGTGCCCTTGCTCTTGTATTCCGCACCGTCCACCTCTGTGAAAACGGTTACGGAAAATTCGCTCGCGGACACGTTTTCGGTCTTGAGCGTCACGACCGCGTATGCGCAATCGTTCCAGAGCATCTGCTCCAGCCCAAGCAGCTGCATATAGGTCGCGTAATCCAAGGTAAGGTTGGGATTGCGCACGCGCTCGCCCTCGGTGGTCATTTTAAGGACGGTCGCATCACCGTCTGCCAAAAGCTCGTACGCACAGTACTTGCCGCCAAGCAGCACCTCGTTTGCGCTGTTTTCATAGAACGTGATCAGCGTACCGCTCGTTGGAGACTCGGGCGTGATCTCGATCTGCAAGCCCTCGGTTTCTGTCTCGGGTTCAGTTTCGGAGCCGGGTTCGGTCTCTGTTTCAGCTTCGGACTCCGATTCGGTTTCGATCGGAGCTTGGGTAGTCGTTTCTTCCGTCGTTTCCGCAGGAGTCTGTGGCGTTCCCTTATCGCAGGCAGCTGCGCTGCAAAGCATCAGCAAAAGCAGCGCAAGTGCCATCAGCCGCAAATATTTCTTCATATTCGCTTACCCCGAATCAACAAGATCAGTTATCCTTGCTCTTGGTTGCGATCTCAACAAGGATCTTACCAAGGAAGGCATCAAAGGTCATCGTGCCAAGGTCTGCGTACTTACGGGAACGTACGGCAACCATACCGGACTCGATCTCCTTTGCACCCACAACAAGCATATAAGGTACCTTTTCGGTCTGTGCCGAACGGATCTTATAGCCGATGGTGTTGTTGGAGCGGTCGATCTCGACTCTCACGCCTGCCTCTGCAAGCTTAGCAGCAAGACCTTCGCAGTATGCAAGCTCGTTGTCACCCATAGGCAGCACCTTGACCTGCGTGGGAGCCATCCACATAGGCAGCGCACCTGCGTACTTTTCCAAGAGCAGCGCAAGCGTTCTCTCGTAGCAGCCCAGCGAGGTTCTGTGAATGATATAGGGGGTAACTCTGGAGTCGGTGGAGTCGGTATACTCCATGCCGAACTTCTTAGCCAGCAGCATATCGATCTGAATGGTTACGATGGTATCTTCCTTGCCAAAGACGTTCTTGCACTGGATATCCAGCTTAGGACCGTAGAATGCAGCCTCGTCGATACCGATCTCGTAATTGCCCTTGCCCAAATACTTGTCAAGCAGCTCGCCCATAATGCTCTGCGCCTCTTCCCACTGCTCGGGCGTGCCCTCGTACTTGTCGGTACGCTTGGGATCCCACTGGGAGAAGCGGAAGGAGCAATCCTCCCAAAGACCTACGGTCTCAAGGCAATATTTAGCAAGCTCGAGACAGCCGCCGAATTCCTCAGCCAGCTGATCGGGACGCAGCACAAGGTGACCCTCGGAAATGGTGAACTGGCGCACGCGGATCAAGCCGTGCATCTCACCGGAGTCCTCATTTCTGAACAGCGTGGAGGTCTCGCCCAGACGCATGGGCAGGTCGCGGTAGGAACGCTTCTTGTTTAAGAATACCTGATACTGGAAGGGGCAGGTCATGGGACGCATAGCAAAGCATTCCTTGCTCTCATCGTCCGCATCGCCCATAATAAACATACCGTCGCGGTAGTGATCCCAGTGACCGGAGATCTTGTAAAGGTCTCTCTTTGCCATCAAGGGGGTCTTGGTCAGCAGGTAGCCACGGGACTGCTCCACGTCCTCCACCCATCTCTGCAGCAGCTGTACGGTGCGCGCGCCCTTGGGCAAAAGGATCGGCAGACCTTGGCCGATCACGTCAACCGTGGTGAAATATTCAAGCTCACGACCCACCTTGTTGTGGTCGCGCTTCTTTGCCTCTTCTACCATTTCCAGGTAGGTGCGCAGCTCGTCCTTGGAGGGGAATGCAGTACCGTAAACGCGCTGCAGCTGCTTTGCGGACTGGTCGCCCTTCCAATAAGCGCCCGTGCACTGGGTCAGCTTGACAGCTTTGACAGCACCCGTGGAGAACAGGTGAGGTCCTGCGCACAGATCGGTAAACTCGCCCTGGGTATAGAAGCTGATGACAGCGTCCTCGGGCAGCTCCTCGATCAGCTGTACCTTATAAGGCTCGTTCTTTTCGGTCATATACGCGATCGCCTGCTCGCGGGGCAGCTCGAAACGCTCGATCTTATGGTTCTCCTTCACGATCTTCTTCATCTCGTCTTCGATCTTCTTTAAAATATCGGGAGAGAAGGTAACCTCGGAATCAAAGTCATAGTAGAAGCCGTTATCGATCGCAGGACCGATGGTCAGCTTGGTCTCGGGGTACAGTCTCTTGACAGCCTGCGCGAGAATGTGAGATGCGGTGTGACGGAATACGTGCTTGCCGTCCTCTTGTGCAAAGCTGAGCAGCTCTACGTTTGCGTCAGCCTCTACAAGCTTGGTCAGTGCAACTACCTCGCCGTTTACCTTTGCGGCAATAATGCTGCGGTCGATCAGCTCTGCTTCTCTTGCTGCATCGTACACCGTCATAGGTGCTTCGTATTCGCAAATTTTTGCGCCGAAATTGATTTTCATGTCAGTTTCTCCTTGTATGATTACATAATATTTTTTATAAAAATAACCCCGATACAGCATATGCCGTATCGGGGTGTGGATCACAAAAAATCCGCACGGTTCCACCCGAAAGTTTCACTCGTCTGATATGTAATTTTACGTGCAAGTGGTACCCTTGATGCGTACGCATGCCCTCTCACCGTGTGGGCACTCTCTGTGGACGTAGCTTGCAAAAAGGACGTGTCTTTCACGCCGCCTGTTTTATACGGGCTTTCTGTTTGCGCCCGGATTGACGATCTCACGCCAATCAAGGTCACCGCGATCCAGTGCCATGATCAGCACCTCTGCGGTTGCGATATTGGTTGCAACGGGAACGTTGTTCTGATCGCACATACGCATCAACTCGTTCTCAGTCTCACCGGAATATCTGCCGGGTCTGGTATCTCTGAAATACAAAAGCAGGTCGATCTCATTATAAGCCACGCGAGAAGTGATCTGCTGTTCACCGCCCTGCTCGCCTGCGAGCAGCTTCTCAATTTTCAAGCCGGTTGCTTCGGCAATGTACTTGGCAGTAATGCTGGTAGCACACAGATGATGCTTGCTGAGCACGCCACAGTAGGCGATACAAAACTGAGTCATCAATTCTTTCTTCATGTCGCTTGCAATGATTGCTATCTGCATAGTGTCTCCCTTCCGTATTTCAGGTAGCGCTCTTTCCTTTTGTAGAAAGCCCTACCGAGCCAATTTTAGAATTCTTGATTTATTATAGCACAATTTTAGTCTTTTTGTCAATGATATATGCAAAATATTTTGAAAAATATTGTTTCTTTTGTGAAAAAAGCAACTATGCAAAGTGAAAAATATATGGTATAATGGTATTTGTAAAAATATTGTGATAAGCGAGGTACCGATCATGATCAACCAAATGACCGAATTACTTGCAAAATACGACCCTGCCGTAGCTGACGCCATTCAAGCGGAATACAAACGAGAGAGAGACGGCATTGAGCTGATCGCCTCCGAGAACTTTGTTTCCCTTCCCGTGCTCCTGGCGGCAGGCAGCATTGCCACCAACAAATATGCAGAAGGCTATGCCGGCAAGCGTTACTACGGCGGTTGCCAGTGCATTGACGTGCTGGAGGATCTGGCATGTGAGAGAGCCAAGCAGCTCTTTGGCGCAAAGTTTGCCAACGTACAGCCTCACAGCGGCTCTCAGGCAAATACTGCGGTGTACGTTGCCCTGCTCAATGCAGGCGACACCGTGATGGGCATGAGCCTTGCCGAGGGCGGTCACCTGACCCACGGCAGCCCTGTTAATCTGTCGGGCAAATACTATAACTTTGTTCCCTACGGCGTTGGTGCTGACGGTCTGATCGACTATGACGCGCTGGAAGCACAGGCAAAGGTCGTGCGTCCTCGCATGATCGTCGCAGGCGCATCCGCGTATCCCCGCGCCATCGACTTTGCCCGCATGGCAGAGATCGCACACGGTGTGGGCGCATACCTCATGGTAGACATGGCGCACATTGCCGGTCTTGTTGCCGCAGGCGAGCACATGTCCCCTATGCCTTATGCTGACGTTGTCACTACCACCACGCATAAGACCCTGCGCGGTCCTCGCGGCGGTATGATCCTTTGCAACGACGAAAATATCGCAAAGGCTGTCAATAAGGCAATCTTCCCCGGCATCCAGGGCGGTCCTTTGATGCACGTTATTGCTGCCAAGGCAGTTTGCTTCGGTGAGGCGCTCACCCCCGCGTTCAAGGAATATCAGCATAACGTCGTCACCAACGCAAAGGTGCTGGCAGACGCACTGCTGAAGGAAGGCTTTGACCTTGTTACGGGCGGCACCGACAATCACCTGATGCTGGTTGACCTGCGCCCCATGCACATCACCGGTAAGGAAATGGAGCACAGACTTGACGAGGTACACATCACCGTCAACAAGAACGCCATCCCCAACGATCCCGAAAAGCCCTTCGTGACCTCGGGCATCCGCGTCGGCACGCCTGCAGCCACCACCAGAGGACTGGGTGCTGACGATATGATCTCCATTGCAAAGTGCATGCGCATGACCGCACAGGAATTTGACACCAAGGCAGACGAGGTGCGTGCGATCGTTGCGGACATTTGCAAGAAGTATCCGCTGTACGAATGATAAAACCAAGATGCACCCATACCATCGGGTGCATCTTTTGCCATTCTTTTGCCAATACTATACTTACCATTACACAACGGAGGTACAATTTATGATAACCAAACCTCAAATTATACGCTGCGGTGCGCGGGAAATTCTCGATTCGCGCGGCAATCCCACCGTGGAAGCGACCGTCGTACTGGGTGACGGAACGGTCGGCGTTGCAAGTGTGCCCAGCGGTGCGTCCACCGGCATTTACGAGGCGCACGAGCTGCGCGACAAGGATGCCAAACGCTACGGCGGCAAAGGCGTTAGCCAAGCGGTCAGCAACGTATGCAGCATTATCTCTCCCGCTCTTTCCGGCACGTATGCGTCCGATCAGTCCGACGTGGACAAGCAGCTGCGCGAGCTGGACGGCACGGAAAATTTCTCCAAGCTGGGTGCAAACGCGGCTCTGGCAGTCTCCTTGGCAAGCGCACGTGCGGCGGCAAGCTGGTACCGCATTCCCCTGTACCGCTGGCTGGGCGGCATTGACGCGCACAGACTGCCCGTTCCCATGATGAACGTGCTCAACGGCGGTGCGCACGCACAAAACAACGTGGAAATTCAGGAGTTTATGATCGTTCCCGTGGGCGCAGAGTCCTTTTCCGAGGGCTTGCGCATCGGCAGTGAGATCTATCATCGCCTGGGCGAGGTACTCTCTCACGAGGGTCTTGGCGGTGGCGTTGGTGACGAGGGCGGCTTTGCCCCCGACCTTGCCTCGGACGAGCAGGCAATCGAGTATATCATTCACGCCATCGAAAAAAGCGGATACGACACGGACATGGTGAAAATTTCGCTGGACGCGGCTTCCTCTGAGTGGTATCGAGAGGACGAAGGCGCCTACGTTATGCCCAAGAGGGGCAAATTCCGCAGCCGTGACGACCTGATTTCGTATTGGGCGTCTCTTGCCGCCAAGTATCCCCTGCTTTCCTTGGAGGACGGTCTGGATCAGCGCGACTTTGCGGGCTGGGCTTCTCTGACCCGCGCCTTGGGCAACGACTGCATGACCGTGGGCGACGACTTGTTTGTAACCAACAAAAAGCGTCTGCTTGAAGGGATTGCTCAAGGCAGCGCGGGCGCAATTTTAATCAAGCCCAATCAGATCGGTACGCTGACCGACACGCTGGACGTCATTCACGCAGCGGCTGGTGCGGGCATGTCGTATATCATCTCGCACCGCTCCGGCGAGACCGAGGACACTACCATTGCCGACATTGCGGTTGCAACCAACGCACCCTTTATCAAATCCGGTGCTCCCTGCCGCGCAGAACGCACCGCGAAATACAACAGACTTTTGCGCATTGAATCCTCCCTTGGCACAAGTGCTGCCTACGGCAGATCCGCAGGCAAATCCGATCCCGTTTGCTGCGGAATGGAATCTTAATCATCATAAAGCAAAAAAGACCTCCCCTTTCGGGGAGGTCAAATTTGTTTTGCTTACTTTTCGTATCAGCCGACCTTAACAGTTACGGTGTCAATGTAGAACATGCAGCGTTCGAGCATGTAGAACTTAAGCTCATCGGTACCTGCGGGAGCGGTCTCGGTAAAGGTTACGTAGTAAACGCCCTCGTTTTCAGCATCAGCCTCAACGGTAGCCTTTACTTCTGCGCTGTTCTGACCGCCACCGGTCATGTTGAGCAGCAGGATTGCGCGATCGTTGGTTGCGATGTTGCCGATCATGTCATAGATCTTGAAGGTGTAGGTAATAGGAGTGCCGGTAGCAGCGGGTGCCAGGCTGATGTGATCCTGTGCAAAATATGCATACTCACCAAATCCTGCAGCCTGCAGTTCTGCCAAGAAGCCTGCGCCAAGGGTGGAGAGATCTGCATAGGTGCAAGCACCTGCAACGGTCTTGAAGAACTGACCTGCGCCGATATCGTAGGTATAGCCTGCTGCGAGCTCTTCAGCGGTGGGTTCTGCAAAGGTCTCGGGCTTGAAGGTTTCAGCGGGAATAGTCGCTTCGCTTTCACCGATCAGTTCACCGTATGCGTAAACCTCGTAGATGGAGAACCAGTGGTCGCCTGCGACACCGGTGTCATCCAGACGGGTGAACTTAATGTAGCGAGCTTCAGCCTCGCCCTTGATGTTAACAGCCTGTGCGCCGTGAGGAGCACCCTCATAGATCACGGTGTAGTTCTCACCGTCGGTGGAAATGGAAATGGTGTAGTTCCAGCTTGCGTTTTCAAACAGGATATTGAGCTCGGACAGCTTATACAGACCCTGCAGGTCAACGATCAGGTTAGCAACGCCATTGGGCTTTGCACCGTAACGGCTGCCATCGTTGCCGTCAGTTGCCTTCCACGGTACGTTATCAGCGTTCTCAATGTTGTCGGAGGTAGCGGGCTTGTTAAGAGCAACGTTTACCTTTGCTGCGGGAGCAAAGAACTCCTCGGGAATCTCTACGGTGTTGTATGCCTGCAGAGAAGCCTTGTTGAAGTTGATGGTACCGGTTCTGGTAGCAACACCAACGTCGGAGCCTGCGATCTTAGCAGCTACGCATGCGTTGTCAAGCTCGACAACGGTGCCGTCTGCCAGAGTCAGGATTGCCTTTTCAGCCAGAGCATCAGCTGCTACGTCGCCGTTCTTACCAACGATGCCGTAGTCCTTAGTGCCGATGATCTCAATGGTAGCAACCTTCTTGCCGCCTGCAAGAATGGTAACTACGGAGTCGTTATCAACAACAGTGATATCGTTGCTGTCAATGGTTACGTAATAAACGTTAGGAACGTATGCACCGTCAACGTAGGTCTTGATGTTGATGCGGAGCTTGCCTGTAGCCATGGGATTGAGGTAGATACCTGCGCCGCCCATAGAAACAACTGCGCCGCCGTCGTGGCCGTCCTGGCCAAAGTAGTGACCTTCAATGGAAGCGGGCTGAATACCACGTACGAAAATGCTTGCCTGACCCTCGTTACCGGAGGATTCAACAACGTTTACGTTGAATGCGTACCAACCGTTGGGATGGGTGTGCATAGAGGTGAAGCTGGTAACGCCATAGTAGGGATTACCGCCGTTGTAGGTTGCAAACATGGGTGCGCCTGCGCCGTAGTAGATCTGGTCAAACAGCAGAGCCAGGTCGGAAGCCTGCAGGTTCACGTCGTCTTCTGCTGTAGCGAAGTTGCTGCCGATATCGGTGGTGTAGCCGTTCTGGTGGCTGACTACGGGCATGATAACCTTGAACTCGCCCAGGCATACTTCTACGCCGTCGGGAGTCTTGTACAGAGTGCGAACGGTGTATTCGCCCTCAAGGCCTGCAAGGTTGATGCGGATCTTCATTCTGGAACCGGTGTCAGCACCGCCGCCAACTGCAGCGTCGATAACGGGCTGTTCAGCGGTAATGGTCCACTCGTCGTTGTAAATAGGTGTGCCGCCATTGATCTGATAACCAAACTGGCCAACTTCACCCTTTACGCCTACCCAACCCCAATAGGTCAGGACGTCAACGCCGCCTGCGGACAGATCAGCGATCTTGTCCCAAGATGCGGACTGACCGGGGGTGAACAGGTTCTCTTCGCCTGCGGTCGCATCGCCCATGCCCTTGTAGAGCTGGTCGAAGGACTGGTGCTTAACTACGTCGGTAGCTTCAGTCCACATAGGAGCCTTGTGCAGCTCGAATGCGTAAGCCTGTGCGTATTCGGCAGTATTGAAGAATGCTACGAAATCGATATCGAAGTAATCACCCTCTGCGCCTGCATCGGTGAAGTAGTCAAGACGCAGATAGTTAACGTCACCGTCGGTAATGGAAGCTACGCCGGACAGATCAATGATAGCAAGATTCCATTTGCCGTCTTCGTTCCAAGTAATCATGGGGTTATCGCCCTGACCGTTGGGACCTGCACCGGAGCCGATAAAGATCTGGCCCTCAAGCGCGGTATTGGTGCGGTAGGAGATTGCCAGGTACTGGGGCTGCTTGCCTGCAGCGTTCAGGAACTGGAAGTAGGGGTCGCCGCCGGTAGAGGTCAGGCGAACGTAGCCGTCCAGCAGCTCTGCTGCCGTTGCGTTACCGGTCTTAGCCTTGTCAGCCAGTCCGGCAGCATCAATGATCCAGGTAGGATCTGCGGGATCAACCTCGGGAGGAGGAGGCTCAACAGGATCGGTATCGGTAGTACCGGGATCGGTAACAGGAGGCTCCGTAGTTGCGGGAGGCTCCGTGGTTACGGGAGGATCAGTAGGAGTTTCCTGAGTCGTAGGAGGCTCGGTGGGGTCTTCAGTTGGGGTTTCCGGGGTGCTTTCCACAGTGGAATCGGTGGGGTTATCGGGCTGCTCGGGGTCCTTACATGCCACGAATACCATCGTCAGTGCCACAAGGATAGCTGCGAAGATAAGAAGCTTTTTCATCTTTCTGTTCCCTTTCGTTAAAAATTTTATAAGACCTCAAAGGTGCTTCGGACCTTATAATGTTATTATTATAGCACTTTTTTGCCAAATTCGCAACAATAATTGTTAATATTCTCCTTTATTGATAAAGCATCATGCCTTATTTTAGTCACTGTGCACAATTTTTCGAGGCAAAGCAAAGGTCTTTGACACCGATTCGGACTTTTGTTGCTGTGCATTGGACCTTTCCTGCTCTAACCAACAAAAAAAAGAGTCAAAAAAATCCTTGAACAAACGGCAAATTTGCGCCCAAGCAAAAGACAAATCTTGCTGTTTTTTGGACTTTATCTGCTCTGGTGAGACAAAAGCGACAAAATGATCTTTTGGGCAAAACAAAAGTCCCTGCCATTGGCAAGGACTTTTATTGCTATATGGTAGACAGTTTTCTGCTTTTACACACCGAAGAACAGCCAGATGATAATGTACGCAGGAACAATCGCTGCAAGCGTGAACGGGATACCGATCTTGAAGAAATCACCGTTCTTGACCGTGTAGCCCTCCTTGCGCAAAATACCGATGCCGGTAATATTGGCAGACGCACCGATAGGCGTGCAGTTACCGCCAAGCGTTGCACCGGACAGCAGTCCGAAATACAGCGGTACGGCGATCGCGCCCGCATCCACGTTCATCTGCAGCGCAAGCGCAGCAGAGATCGAGCCGATCACAGGGATCATGGTAGCAACGTACGGAATGTTATCAATAAACGCCGAGATGACGACAGATGCCCAAACGATGACCGTGTACATCAGGAACAAATTGCCGCCGCCTGCCTGTACCAGCAGCTGCGCCAGCCAGTCGATCACGCCCTGTGCAGAGATACCGCCGATCATTAGGAACAGACCGAGCAGCAGCATGATGGTCTGGTAATCGATCTCCTTGATGGGAGCAACGATTGCCTTAAAGCTCTTTTTGCGGATCATGGTATAGACCAGACCGATCAGCAAAAGCACACAGCAGATCGCGCCGTTGGTGATCTCGGGGGTATTGGGAATAAAGGATGCCGCTATCAGCAGTACCAGCAGCGCAACAAGCAGAATGCTGGGAAAATAATCGGTAACCTTGGTAAACTGGGTGATCTTGGCGACCTTCTTTTTTCTCTCCTTGCGGAACAGGAACGCGAGAATGAGTGCGGAAATCACCGCACCAAGCTCAACCACAAAGAACATACCGGGACGACCGTTGTACCAGAAGAAATCCATAAAGTTCATTTTGAGCGCAGAACCAAGCATGATTGCGGTCGTGTCGCCCACCAGCGTAGCAGCTCCCTGCAGATTGGAGGAAACGGCTATGGCAATGATAAAAGGAACGGGATTGGTCTTAAGCTTTTTACAGATCTCAAGCGCAACGGGTGCAATCATAAGCACGGTCGCAACGTTATCCACGAATGCCGAGATAATGCCCGCAAACAGCGAAAGTGCAACCGCGGCAACCATGACGTTTGAACAGCACGACATAACCAAGTCCGCTAACAGCTCGGGCATTTTGCTTTCAATAAACAGCGCAACAAGCCCCATAGTGCCCGCAATCATCAAAATCACGTTCAAGCTGTTGAAATTCAAGCCGGATCCCCAGATCTCGCCAAGCGGCAGCATGCCGGTCAGAATAAACAGCACGGCAGAGCCAAGCGCAATATAGGGGCGGATCTTGCTAAAGGTCAGCATAAGCACGTAAGTGACAGCGAACAAACCAAGGGCGATATACATGCCGTACTGCTCAAGAAAAGCAGAAGGTATCATAATTTCTCTCCTATTTATATAATTTTTTAATGCGCGTCATACCAATCCTTGCCCCACTTTGCTTCCACCAGCATGGGCACGGAGAAGGTTGCAGCGTTTTCCATTTCATGTTTGAGAATTGCAAGCACCTCGTCACGGCAATCCTTATGGCACTCCACGATCAGCTCGTCGTGCACCTGCAAAATCAAGCGCGCGTCGTAGCCGCTTTGGCGCAAAGCGCGGTCAACGCGGATCATGGCGATCTTGATGATATCGGCAGCCGTGCCCTGAATGGGGCTGTTCATTGCCACGCGCTCACCAAAATGCTTGAGGTTCTTATTCTGTGCGGCAAGCTCGGGAATCGCTCTGCGTCTGCCGAACACGGTAGTCACGTAGCCGTCCTCATACGCTTGCTTAATGACGCCCGAGAGGTACGCCGAAACTCCCGGATAGCTTGCCATGTAGCCGTCGATATACTCCTTTGCGGCAGCGCGTGAGATGTGCAGATCCTCGGCAAGCGAGAATTCGCCCATGCCGTACACAATACCGAAGTTGACCGCCTTGGCGCGCTTACGCAGCTCCACACTCACCTGCTCGGGTTCGACGCCGAATACGCGGCACGCGGTTGCGGTGTGAATGTCCTCCCCGTCAATAAACGCCTGCTTCATTGCCTCGTCGTCCGAGATCACAGCCAAGAGGCGCAGCTCGATCTGCGAATAGTCGGCATCCAGCAGCACGTATTCCTCGTTTTTGGGGATAAAGTATCTGCGCAGTTCCCTGCCAAGCTCGGTACGAATGGGAATATTCTGCAGATTGGGCTCGGCAGAGGAAAGTCTGCCCGTGGCAGTACCCGTCTGCTTGAAGGTGGTGCGAATGCGTCCATGCTCATCCGCAACTGCCAAAAGTCCCTCCACGTAGGTGGAGCGCAGCTTGGTCATCTGTCTGTATTCCAGAATATCCTCAATGATGGGATGATACTTTTTCAGCTTTTCCAAAACCTCTGCGTTTGTGGAGTAACCGGTTTTTGTCTTTTTGCCCGCAGGCAAGCCAAGACGCTCAAACAGCACCTCGCCAAGCTGCTTGGGAGAGTTGATGTTAAAAGGTCCGCCCGCGGAAAAGTGAATGCGCTCCTCCAGCTGGGCTACGTGTGCATCCAGCAGCGCACCGTAGCGCGCAATGCCCTCGCGGTCCACCATGCAGCCGCGATCCTCCATAGAAGCAAGCACGGCGGCAAGCGGCATTTCAATATCCATGAGCAGCGCGTACTGCCCACTTTCGCGCAGCTTTTGCGCCAAGGGCTCGAACATACGCAGCGCGTAAAGCGCGAGCGGCAGCTCAGGCTTGTAAATCTCACCAAGATACGCAACCGTCAAGCGATCGGGCGCGTAGCTTCCCTGCCCGGGATCATCCACCCACGCAGCAAGCATCACGTCAAAATGGCAGCCGTGCCAATCGCAGCCCTGCGCGGACAAGGCGCGATATATGGTCTTGCAATCGTAGCAGACCGCCTGCTTATTTGCAAGATAGCTTTGCAGTGCGGCAAGATCGCCCGTGTATCTAAGCAAATGCGTGCCGTCGGTCAAGGCGGCAACGCCGTCAGCATAGTCAAAGCCGATGCGCTCACCCGAAAGGTCTGCAAAGGATGCGACAGGTGTCAGATCGGTGCAGGTATCGGATGCGACAGGGGTATCTGCAACGGATTCTTGCGCAACGGGGGCATCGGACGTGGGCGCGTCGTCCTTATCCAGTCCGAAACGCTTGATATAACCGGAAAACTCCAGGCGCGTAAACATTTCGCGCGCAGCAGCGCGATCCATGCCGGTGTATGCAAGATCGTCCAACGAAAGCTCCAGCGGCACCTCGCAGCAAATGCGTGCCAGCGTTTGCGAAAGATACGCACTGTCCTTGCCGTTTTCCAGCTTGGTGCGCACCGAGGGGGTATGCTTGGCGGTGGGCAGCTGCTCGTAAATGCCGTCAAGCGAGCCGTATTCCGAGATCAGCTTGAGTGCAGTCTTCTCACCGATGCCGGGCACGCCGGGAATATTATCCGAGCTGTCACCCATGAGTGCCTTGACGTCCACGAATTGCTCGGGCTCAACGCCGTATTTGGCAAAGAACGCATCTCTGTCCATAACCAAGGTGTCCTGATTGGTGGCAAGCAGGATATTGGTAGTCGCGTCAATGAGCTGCAGCGAGTCACGGTCACCCGTCAGCACCAGCGCGCGGCAATCCTCGCCGTACGCGCGTGCCATGGCGGCAAGCGTGCCGAGAATGTCGTCTGCCTCGTAGCCCTCCAGCTCCAGAACGTGCAAGCCGAGCATGGGTACGATTTCCTTTGCAATGGGCATCTGCGCACGCAGCTCGTCGGGCATGGCGTGTCTGCCTGCCTTGTATGCATCGTACATCTTGTGGCGGAAGGTAGGTGCTTTGAGGTCAAACGCCACCGCCGCAAAGTCGGGGTGATACTCCTCTATGTGTTTGGTAAAAATATTGATCATACCGTACAGCGCATTTGTGGGCGTGCCGTCCTTGGCGGTCAGCAGTCTGATGCCGTAAAACGCGCGGTTGAGTATACTGTTTCCGTCGATACAAAGTAAGGTTTTCATGCTCTTCCCCTTATATATCCATAATCCTATTTATTATATCACAAAATTGTGACATTTGTCAAGTAAAATTACATACAGCCATAAACCAACCCTCACCACACGGACGACCCAACTCACAAAAAGTTTTGCGTCGCTTTTTGAAAAGCGACTGGGGTTCGGGGCAACGCCCCGCAGATACGGCCTTTCATTTGCTTGCAAATAATGGTTCTTTTCTTTGGCCTACTTCTCCAAAGAAAGAACGGAGCGAGCCACCTCAATGTAAAACATCCTATTTTCCCAATCTCAACAACACAAAAGGGCGACCTTGCGGTCGCCCTTATTTTAGGACATCCTGAAAAATCTAGATCCTGCAATTCTCCATGATCACATCCTGCGCCCACTTGGCCCAGACGGGATCCACACCGATGTCGTGGTAGGTGGGGTAGTCCTTGGCGATCCAGCCACCGCCCGCCTCCCGGAACAGGCGGCACATCTCAAAGGCGCGGCGCTCGATGAGCTCCCGATCACCGGTGGGCAGTACCTTTTGAATGTCCACGGGAGAGTGGAACACAGCGCGACCGGCAAACTTGGATGCCAGCACCTCGGAGGGATAGGCGTCGGGTTGATCAAACTGGAACACATTAATACCCGCGTCCAGGAAATCCTCCATGAAATCATGGATGTACCCGCAGGAGTGGAGGAATACGCTCATGCCTGCCTCGTGGGCGGCGTCAGCCACCTTCTTGTAGGCAGGCTTGAACAACTCACGGAAGGAGGCGGGTGAAATGAAGGTGCGATCCTGGGTGCCCCAGTCGTCGCTCAGGAACCAAGCATCAATACCGCAGCCCGCGATGCTCTTGATGACCGCCACCTCGTGCTCCGCCAGGCGGTCGATGAAAGCCACCACGGCTTCGGGTTCGAGGACGGTGTCAGCCAAAGCATTGGATATGAGCCGTGCGTCCCGCAGGGTGGAGAACAAAGAATTGCCTGCTGCCAGAATGTAGCGATCCGAGGCGGTCAGGTTCAATGCCAACAGGCGGTCGCGGTGGGCGGAGTCAAAGGTAGGGATGAAGAATTCGTAATCCTCCCAGTCCTGGATGACACCGAGGACGCACTCGCCCTTGGTCTTGCCCTCGAAGCGGCCGTAAATGTTGCCGTGCATGTCCATGCGTGTCTCACCGTGGAAGCCCGCACGCTTTTGAAGCTCGGGGTAGATGCCCCAACTATCGTAGGGATTGGGAGGCAGGTTCACGTAGGTACGAGAACCTACGAAGACCAGGTCGGAGCGGCTGTGAAAATCGAAACCGATGCGCTCGGGTTGGTCATGGGCGACCAGCCGACGGATATTTTCTCTGGATGTGTAATTCATCGTACTACTCCTCGGAAGAATAATGTTGGATATATTATACCGCAGCCCAAACAAAGAGTCAAGATTTTTATGATTTTTGCGTGGAAATTTCATCAGATGCCCCCCACACAAACGGCCCAACTCATGAAAAGCTTGGTTCAAACATTTTCAAAAGTTTGCGCAGGTGGAGAGTGCGAATCCCTAAGCAACACAAAAGGGCGACCTTACGGTCGCCCTTGCATAAACGATTAATAAAGTTAATTGGTATGGGAAGCCTTCCGGCGCTTCTTTTTAATGACGACCACTAAGATCACCACAACCGTCACTATCGCAATGACAATCCCCGCACCGATCAATATCGGAACGGCAAACTGAATCAACACCAGGAAAAGCAGCCCAAGCATCATAGAAATACCATCAAAGAAAATCTCAATAGGCGATGCGTCGGGGTCACTCGGGCTAAACGCACACACAGGCAACGCCATGACCGCACAAAGAAGCAAACACGTAACTGGAATCAATAAACGTTTCAGGTTTTTCATAAAGCCCTCCTTATACCTTGATTTTGGTTTGATTCATTATAACATATTATGTATAGGTTGTCAAGGGAGAGTTGTTGGGGCTAAGAACGGGCGATCACTGATCGCCCCTACGGCATACCCGTTTAGACTTTTAGAATTACAAAATCATACCACAATCAGTTGTAGGGGCGACCAGTGCCCCCCCGCTCTTAGGCACAAACCAAAATACAAAGGGCGACCTTGCGGTCGCCCTTGGATGAAAGTCTTTATTCCAAAATATTGGTGGTAATATAGTCCACGCCCCACTCGGCAAGACGCTCACCGTCGGCAGCGTTGTCCACCGTCCAGCAGTTGATCTTGATGCCCGCTGCATGGAATGCGTCCACACGCTCCTTTGTCAATGCGTGATAATGCACGTCCAGATCCATCTTGAGCTCGGACAGACGCGCGATCATCTCGTCGCTGACGTCACCGGTCAAAAACTGGCAGGGCTGCTCGGGGTACAGCGCGCGCACCTTGTAGAGGTTCTCAATGTTGAACGCAATAAAGGTCACGCCGTCCAGATAGTCAAGCTCCTTGATCAGTTCGCAAAGACTTGCGATCTCCTCGTCGGTAAAATTGCTCTTGAGCTCCAAGACGCAGATCTTGCCATACTTTTTACAAATGCGTACGTACTCCTCCACGCTTGCAAGGTGCAGGTCACCTCTCTTGATGCCGTCTTTGTCGTACAGCACGGCTGCGCGCAGCACTTCAAAGCTGACCTGCTCGACCACCAGATCCTCGCCCGCAATTCTCTTGAGATTGCCGTCGTGATTGATGATAAACTTGCCGTCCGCGGTGCGATACACGTCGGTCTCCACGCCCCAGTAGGTGCGGTTGCCCGCTGCGATGAATGCCGCGCAAGTGTTTTCCGTTTCCAAACCGCTCACACCTCTGTGTGCAACAGCCAAGGTATTGCCTTTATTGAACTTGATCGTGTTAGCAGCCATATTACCCTCCAAATTGTCGAACTTAATCCTTGTTCTCGGGAACGAATGCAAGGTGCAGCTCCTCCATTGCCTTGGGATCTGCAGGTGCGGGGCAGCCCGACATCAGCTCGCTTGCGTTCTGTACCTTGGGGAATGCGATAACGTCACGCAGGCTGTCTGCGCCCAGCATGACCATGGCAAGACGGTCAAGACCCATACCGGAACCACCGTGAGGAGGCGCACCGTACTTGTACGCATCCACAAGGAAGCCGAACTTTGCATTGATCTCTTCCTTGGTAAGACCCAGCGCGCGGAACATCTGCTCCTGCAGCTGCCAGTCGGTAATACGGATAGAGCCGGAGAGCAGCTCGGTGCCGTTGAGTACCATATCGTAGCACTTTGCGCGTACCTTGCCGGGATCGCTTTCCAGATAAGGCAGGCACTCCTCAAGCGGCATGGTAAAGGGATGGTGCATAGCATCCCAAGCCTCGGTCTCCTCGTTCCACTCGAAGAACGGGAACTCGGTGATCCACAAGAAGTTGAACTGACCCTTGGGGATGATGTCCAGCTTCTTTGCAACCAACTGACGGAGTGCACCCAGTACGGGCAGCACGACCTTGTCCTTGTCGGCAACAAACAGAGCTACGTCGCCCTGCTCGAGCCCCAGCGCCTCGATCAGAGCAGTCAGCTCCTCGGGTGCTAAGAACTTTGCAAACGAGCAGTTGGGAGCGGCATCCGCCCAGCGGATGAACGCAACGCCCTTGGCACCAATGCCCTTTGCATGCTCGGTCAGCTTGTCGATCTCTTTTCTGGTCAGCGTGGAAGCGCCGTTCTTTGCAACGATTGCACGAACGCTGCCGCCGTCTGCCAGTGCACCCGCGAATACGGGGAAAGTGGTACCCGCAACCACCGCGGACATATCCTTGATGGTCATTTCATATCTGGTATCGGGCTTGTCGCTGCCGTACAGGCTCATTGCCTCGGCAAAGGTCATGCGCTGCATGGGAGTGGGAATATCCACGCCAAGCACTTCCTTGAATACTCTCTTGATAAAGCCCTCGTTGACCTCCATGATCTCCTCCATGGTAGCAAAGGACATCTCAAGGTCGATCTGGGTAAATTCGGGCTGACGGTCAGCTCTCAGGTCCTCGTCACGGAAGCAGCGTGCCAGCTGGATGTAGCGATCGTAGCCCGACAGCATCAGCAGCTGCTTGTACAGCTGGGGAGACTGGGGCAGCGCGTACATAGAGCCGGGGTGAATTCTGGACGGAACCACGTAGTCACGCGCACCCTCGGGCGTGGGCTTGATCATCATGGGCGTCTCGATTTCCAGGAAGCCGTTCTCGTAGTAATACTGTCTTGCAACGCGTGCGATCTCGTGACGCATGCGAATGTTTCTCTGCAGCTCGGGGCGGCGCAGGTCGAGGTAACGGTAGCGCAGTGCGATCTCGTCGTTAACCTTCTTGCCGGTACCGATCTCAAAGGGAGGGGTCTGCGCAGCGGAGAGCACCTTCATGCTCTCAACAAAGATCTCAACCTTACCCGTGGGCAGGTTGGGGTTGATCGCACCCTGTGCTCTGGGGCGAACGGTGCCGTGTACCGCCAGCACGAACTCGCTGCGGCAACGGAATGCCTTTTCAAAAATCTCGCGGTCGGTTGCGTCGTCAAAGGACAGCTGTACGATACCGGTTCTGTCACGCAGGTCAATAAAGATCAGCGCGCCAAGGTCTCTCTGTCTCTGTACCCAACCCATCACGCATACCTTGGAGCCAATGTCGCCCTCGGTCAGCGTGCCGCAATAGTGCGTTCTTTTATCGGTTGCACTCAAAAATTCTGCCATTTTTATATTCTCCTTACAGATGTATTTACGAAATTACAGGGGCTTGCCCTCGCTGTCAAACAGCGGCAGGGGCTCAAGATATACGATATCCTCGCGGTCGATCGCGTCGCCCTCGGCAAGAATGGCTGCTCTGCCGCAGATGATACCGCCTGCCTGCTCAACAAGCGCTTCCAAAGCCTTGAGAGATTCACCCGTGGAAATCACGTCGTCCACGATCAGGATCTTCTTGCCCTTCATCAGCGCGGCATCGTAGCCGTCAAGGTACAAGGTCTGCTCGCGGTTGGTGGTGATAGAGCGCACGGATACCTGCAGCACGTCTCTCATGTACAGCTTTGCGCCCTTACGCGCCAGCATGTACTTCTGGTTGCCTGCAAGTCTTGCCATCTCATGCACCAGCGGAATGCCCTTTGCCTCTGCGGTGATCAGATAATCGTACTCGGGCACCTTGTCGAGCAGTGCCTGCGCAGCAGCGGTGGTCAGCTCGGGATCGCCGAAAATGACGAACGCGCCGATCATGAGCTTTTCATTCAGAGGGCAGAGCGGCAGATCGCGCTGAACGCCTGCGATATTCATGCGGTAATACTTTTCCATGGGTAAAGCCTCCGTTTTTTATGTCTTGTATGTAGATGTATGGCATATCCATACACTCCCATAATAATTATACTCATATTTTGCAAAATGTCAATAATTTTGGCGGTTTTTGTGCCGAATTTACTCCTCGAAAATCACTTTTGAAAAATTTTTTATTTTTTTCAAAAAAATCGGAACTTTTGGGCAAAAAATGCGTCTATATAGGTGAAGGGGCAATTCACGCAGGCAACTGCTTGACAAGCCGAAATATGCATGCTATAATGCAAACAGTACGTAATGCCGCATATCACGGGAGGTAACTTTAATGCACAAACAAAAAATGATAGCTGTTACTGCTATAATTATCCTTTTTACGTTACTAACTGCTTGTTCTACCGCAGAATCCGATTATCGGATCTTTGAGAATATCAGTGAATGCGAGAAAATCGAAGCAAACATGGCAGAGAATGCCACTATTACCCAATACCAAACACCGGACGCTGATAAAAATTTGAAAAACTTATCCTATGATGCTTTTTTTGCAGCGCAATATGAGTCACCTGATATGAGTTTTACAATTTTTGCTTATGAGTTTGCCAACAGCGAAGCCGCTAAACAGTATTTCAAAAACAGTACGGGAAAAACCAGTAAAACCGATGTGAATTTCAGTTGTGCTACCGGTCTGTTTTCAAGCGAAGAACGCGGAGTTTTTATTGATGGAAATAACGCCTATATCGTTCTGTCTGCTCCCAAACATTCCAATGACGTATATGATTATCTTGCGCAATGCTTTTCACTGAACATCGATGAAGAGTATGCCAAATGTCTGACCGAAACAGTAGAATGAAATGGATCTATAGTGTACCCCCCGAGGGGAGAGGTTGCTCGCCTCGGGGCTTTTTGTTTCACCCATATGTGTCATCCTGAGCGGAGCGGTGTTGCAAAGCAACAGCGCGCAGTCGAAGTTTTGCATAGTGGAGTTGCTATGCAACGAAACGGAGCAAAACCGCAAGGCGCGACATTGGGGACTGTCCCCTGTGACGTGTCCGCAGGACATGTTACTGCGGGACTGTCCCCTGTGTCGCGGCGCAGCGGGATCTCTAAACGGTTTTTGTCACGCCGCCTGCATCAAGTTACTTTGGCTGAGCAGACATTGAGCAAATCCATCAGAGATCCCGCATCGCGCTATACGCGCTCGCGCTTTTGCTCTGTTCCGTGTCCTGCTACGCCACGGACACTCCACACCGCAAAAGTTCGACTCGGGTCATTTCGCAGCTCGCTGCGAAATCCCCCTTCGCTCAGGATGACACTCGGGGGATGTTTTTCCACACCGCACGAGGGCGGCAGGAGCAAGCCCCTGCCCTACGGTATAAGCGCATTTCGCGCTACTTGCGCCACGCCACCGGGTGCGGCAGGCTTCCCTGCGGTGGAATGCCGCCTATCAGCACGTCGCCCTCCAGCAAGAGTCCCCTGCGCACCGCGCGTGCGCCATAGCGGTCGCGCAAGCTGTCCAGCACGCCGCCCAAGGATTCAAGGGCTGCGTGGCGGCAGGTGTCACCGTCAAACATGGAAAGCTGCTGCTCTGCGTGATCCTTCAGGTCGCAGGCGGTCACGCCAATGCTGCGCAGGGGGCGACCGTCGTGAAAGGTGTCGTACAGCGTCATTGCCTCGCGCCACAGATCGTTTTCAAGGCAGGTGGCTGCCGTTCCCTTTTGCCGCTGCTTCCAGGAAAGATCGGCCGTGCGCAAGGACAGCTTGACCGTGGTGCAGCGCATATCGACCGCGCGCAGCCGCGTGGCAACGCTCTGGCAAAGCTGCGCCAGCACGATCTCGGCATCGCGCCGCGTGACCATATCCACGGGCGTGGTGGTGCTGTTGCCGATGCTTTTGACGGGATACCCCTGCCCATCAAGCAGCACGGGCGAGCCGTCCATGCCGTTGGCGAACTGCCACGCGGCAAGCCCGTTTTTGCCGAGATTGCTCTCCAGCAGCGCAGGATCGGCACGCGCCAGATCTCCCACCGTGCGGATCTGCATATACCAAAGCCTTTTTGCGGTGGAGCGACCCACGAAGATCAGATCCCCCACGGGTAAGCCCCACAATATCTCACGGAAATTCTCGCGCGTGATACAAGTGACCGCGTCCGGCTTTTTGTAATCGCTGCCCATTTTGGCAAAGATCTTGTTAAACGACACCCCCACCGACACGGTCACGCCAAGCTCGGCTTTGACCGCGCACCGTATCTCGTTTGCGATCACCTCGCCGTAATCCTGCCCCCACAGTCTGCCGTTTCCCGTCACGTCCAGCCAGCATTCGTCAATGCCAAAGCTCTCCACGCGATCGGTATATCGCGCGTAAATGCCGCGCGCCTTGTCCGAGATCTGCTTGTATCTGTCCATATGCGGCGGCAGCAGCACAAGACCGGGGCATTTGCTCCGCGCCTGGGCAATGCTCTCCCCAGTTTGCACGCCAAAGCCCTTGGCAACCTGATTTTTGGCTAAGATAATGCCGTGCCGTGCCTCGACGTCCCCCGCCACCGCCACGGGCTTTGACCACAGCTCGGGGCGGTCTGCGCACTCGACCGACGCGAAAAAGTTGTTCATGTCCACGTGTAAAATGACGCGATCCATTGCTTATCCTCCCTGATATAGAACATTTGTTCCGTATCGGTATTATAACAGAACATTTGTTCTATGTCAAGAGGTAAATTGCACAAAAAAGGCTTAAAAAGAGTTCCGCTGTTCCCAAGGCAGCACCGCCCCGCAAGGGCGCATGCCCCACTTTGCCCCCATTTGTCGCATTACACAGTATATTGTATGGGATTACGCTTATCAGCACAGTATTTTGCGATTTTCAGCGTTTTTTCGGGCAAAAAAGTTGTTGTTTTTATCGTTTTTTTATTGACAAATCACGCCCGCTATGATATAATAGCGGTAAGAATGAAAATCGGGTAGTATCCCGTGAAAAAAGAACAAATGACGGAGGAAAAAATAACGATGAAAAAGCTTCTCATCATCGCACTTGCACTCATGCTTGCGCTCTCTCTGGTTGCCTGCAACAACAAGGACGGCAACGAGGACGAAACCGGCAACAACACCATTATCATCAATCCCGAAGGCACCGGAAACACCGTAGGCACCGGCGATCCCTCTACCGGCAACAACCCCGGCACTAACCCCGGCACCGACGTTCCCGTAGAAGAGATCTTTACCGATAAAGAACAGACCATCTTCATCGTAGCAGACGTTGCAAGCGTTCGCTCCGAGACCAGAATTGCAGAAGAGACCCTGCTGCAGTACGCTGCTAAGGACACCGAGTTCAAGAGCACCGGCTACAGCGAAAACTGGTACAGAATTGAAATTGAGGTTGAAGTAGAGGAAACCACCGAGGCAGAGGCTGCTCCCGCATCCGAGGAGACCACCGAGGCTGAGACCGAAGCTGCTACCGAGGAGACCACCGAGGAGACTACCGAGGCTGAGACCGAGGCAGCTCCCAAGACCGAGACCGTTGTAGCTTACATTCACAAGACCGTTGCTTGCGTCAAGGATCTGACCGCAAAGGATCTGGAAGAGCCTATCACGCTGTACATCATCGCTTACGCACTCAACGTCAGAGCTTGGTACGATTTCGCGGCTGCAAATAACGTAATGTGCACTCTGCAGCTGGGTGACGAGGTTCAGGCAGTTGCACAGGGCAACGGCTGGTACAAGATCCAGCTGGCTGACGATGCACAGGGCAATGAGCAGTTTGGTTACATCTCCTCTAACGAGAGCTACGTTTCCACCACCAAGCCCGCCGAGACTACCGAGGCTGCTGAATAATTTCACGAATCAAATAAGGGGTTGTCGCAAGACAACCCCTTTGTTTTTTATTCTTCGCCTTCATCCAGCTCCAGCTCAAACCAGAAGGTCGAGCCCTGCCCTACTTGGCTGTCCACGCCGTAGGCTGCGCCGTGGCGTTCCAGCACGGTCTTAACGATCGAAAGTCCCAGTCCGGTACCGACAACGGCACGCTTGTGCACACGGTCCACCTTGTAGTATCTGTCCCAGATCAAGGGAATCTGATCCTCGGCAATACCAACACCGTGGTCAATGACCGAGATGCGTACCTTATTCTCAAAGCACTCCTGCCGCACGGTCACGGTTTTGTCCTCGCCCGCGTAGTTGATGCCGTTATTGATCAAATTGTAAAGCACACGCAGCATCATGGATTTGTCTGCGTTGACGATCACGTGGCGATCGTATTCAAACAGTACGGCATAACCGTCCTGCGAGCGCAGCTTGTCGTAACGCTCTACGCTGGTCTGCAATTGCTCGGTCAGATCAAAAGGCTCACGCACCAGCTCTGCGGCATCCGCCTGCAGGCGCGAAATATCCAGCAGCGCATTCACAAGCTCGGAAAGCCGCTCGGTCTCGTCAATAATGGTCTGCATGTTCTCGGGGGTATTCTCCCCGGGAATATCACGCATGATCTCTCCGTAGCCCTTGATCATGGTCAGCGGCGTGCGCAGGTCGTGCGACACGTTTGCTATCAGCTCCTTTTGGAGTCTATCGTTCTTGGAAAGCTCAACCGAAGCATAGTTAAGCGTTTCGGCAAGCTCCTTGGTCTCACGGTACCCCTCACCCTCAAAACGGACGTCATAGCTGCCCTTTGCCAGCTGCTTTGCCGACTGGTTCATGCGCACAATGGGTGAAATGATACTGCGCGCAAACACCATTGCCATCAAAAGCGCAAGCCCGACAAAAATAACGGAGATCCAGATAAACTGCACGCGCAGCGTCTGCACCGTGGCGCGCAGAGGTGTCAGCTCGGAATTCAGCATGACCACGTAGGGCGTGCCATCCTCTGCATAGCAAACGTCCACGCTGATCATACTCATACGCTCGGTAAATATCTGCCTGCCACTGTTGACCAGATCCCCCGGCACCCGATCCTCAACGATCTCGTTATTCTCGGCAGTCACGGGCTTGACCGTACGGTAATGCCCCTCGTTGTCCGCTGCTTTTTGCCGCAGCTCGTTGAGCGTGTCTGCTTGAATGTTGTGCAAGAAACAGCTTTCCGCAGCGTCCACGTCCGCGATCTGCACAAGTCCTTCCTGCGTTTGCGCAAACACGCGGATGCAGATGCGGTATTCATCGGCATGATCGATCAGCATTTGGTTCAGCTTGGGATTTCCGTTCTCCAAGGAGACCTCGATCATTTCAAACACGTGCTCCATCTCATTGATTTTGGTGTAACGGTAAAACACGTTGAGCAGCATAACCTGAAACACGAACAGCACCACCAAAAGCAGCATCATAAAGATCAGAAAATAGAACAACAGCTTGGTAGAAACACTTACTCCGGGATACGGGCGTCCCTCTCTATTTCCCTTGCTCATCCGATCTCCTCAAAGCGGTAACCCATACCGCGCAGCGTCACGATATACGCGCTGTATCTGCCAAGGCTCTTGCGCAAAAGCTTGATGTGGGTATCCAAGGTTCTTGCATCGCCGTAGAAATCGTAGCCCCACACCTCGCTGATCAGCTTTTCACGAGAAAGCGCGATGTTACGGTTCTCCAGCATATAAAAGAACAGGTCGTATTCTTTGGGCGACATATCCACACGCTGACCGTCTATGTATACAATGCGTGCGGTCAGATCGGCGCGCAATCCGCCGCCGTCCAGCTCCACGATCTGATTTTGCGGTCTATGCTGTGTCTGCTCCGCATTTCTGCCCACGCGCTTGAGCACCGCCTCAACGCGCAGCATCAGCTCCTTGGGAGAGAAGGGCTTGACCACGTAGTCGTCAATACCCAGCTCAAAGCCGTTGATCTTGTCGTATTCCTCACCGCGCGCGGACAGCATGATAATCGGTGTCTGGGTGATCTTGCGGATCTCTCTGCAAGCCGAAAAGCCGTCCAGCTCGGGCATCATAATGTCCATAATGATCATATCGTAGGCATTTTCGCGGCACTTATACACCGCATCCATGCCGTCGGTAGCCTCGGTAACCCTGTGTCCCTCAAACTCGGCATACTTGCGGATAATGGCGCGGATACGCGATTCATCGTCTACTACTAAAATGTGATACATATTTACCTCCCTGTGTCGTAATGAGGCAGATTTTGCTATATACATTATATATAACCTTTGTGACCGTCATATGAAGAAATCAAAAAAAGTCGTTGAATTTCGGGAATTTGTGAGGTTGTTAGGTTGTCGATGACCAAGGCTACTGAATTTTACGCGTATGTCACTGTGTGTCATCCTGAGCGTAGGGCGTAGCCCGAAGTCGAACTTTTGCGGCATGGAGTATCCGTCGCGTAGCAGGATACGCAATAGAGCAAAAGCGCAAGCCACGATACCGGGGACTGTCCCCTGTGACGTGCCCAAAGGGCATGTTACTGCGGGACTGTCCCCCGTGTTGTGGCGCAGCGGGATCTCTGAACGGTTTGTGACACGCTGCCTGCATTTAGTTACTTTTGTTATGCAAAAAGACAGAGGGCAAAACAACGCCAATGCGAAAACAGTTCAAAGGCTAAGCAGACATTGATATGACCTGCGCAGATCCCACTTCACCGTGACACAGGGGACAGCCCCGCAGTATCATGTCCTGCGGACACGACACAGGGGACAGCCCCCGGTATCACGGCTCGTGCTTTTGCTCCGTTTCATTTCGCAGCATTAAGCTGCGAAATATCCACTCTGCAAAAGTTCGACTCGGTCGCTCTGCGCCCTCGCTCAGGATGACACATATGGGTGAAACAAACAAAAAATGCCCCGAGGCGAGCGGAATGCTCACCTCGGGGAAGGGATTATTGCGCCGCAATGCGATCGTAATACGCATTCATTTTCTTTGCGCGTTCAAGCAGCTCGGCAAGAATGCCGTCCTTTTGCTCGTCGGGAGCTTCGTAGGATTGGTGGTGCGCCTCCAGCACCAGCTCGCCCGTATAGCCGACCTCGTGCAAGATCTCGAGGAATTCCTTCCAGTCGATGTTACCGTAGCCGGGGATCAGGTGCTCGTCGCCGTAGCCGGGGCCGTGCGTGTCCTGAATGTGCAGCGAAAGGGGCATGACGTCCAGCTCGCGCAAGATGGGAGGATCGATGCCGTAGAAGTGGGCATGCCCCGTGTCATAGCACCAGCCAAAGCGCGGAGAGTTCACCTCTTTTACCAGACGCACGATATTTCTCGGGTGCACGCTCGCCTCCCACAGAATGTTCTCGGAAAGCAGGGTCAGGTCGTATTTTTCTGCCAAGGGCAAAAGCTTTTGCGTTGCCTGTACGTTGACGCGGATAAATTCCTCCACGTCCTGGATGATGCGTCCGTCGATCTCGTGAATGGGATGCACCACGATATATTTTGCGCCCAGCAGCGCGGCTGCCTCAAATGCGCGGTATTGCTGCACGTCCTCGGAGGCTACGTTGAAGGGTGCGTGTGCATGGGTAAAGCGCACGCCAAGCGCGTCCGCTCTCTCTCTGAGCGCTCTTGTGCGTTCACGCCAGTTGTCAACCGCCAAAAGGCGGTCACCGCCGATGAAGTAGTCAAAGCCGGCATCCAGCGCGGTAAAGCCCACGCCCGCAAGTCTTTCCAGTACCTCCTCGGCTTGATACGAGGGAGGGAATACGCTGGTGGTGGTTACGATATCCATAACGTTCTCCTTTTGCATGGTTGTGATGTGAAAAAAAGCGTGCCGACCACAAGGTCGGCACGCAAGACTTATTACTCGTAGAACTCGTAGCCGTACTGCTCGTAGAACTTCTTGAGGTTCTTCATGGTATTCTTTTCGCTCTTGGTAATGTCTCTGGTGATGGATGCGCTGCCGCTGTTGAGCGCGGTCTGAATGATGGATGCGCAAGGCATGCCCAGATTGTAGAAGTGGGTGTAACCGAAGTCGAATACCTTGTGACGGATGATCACGTCAACCATCTCAGCGGACTCGGGGTCACGAGCGGTCTTGGACTTTGCAACCTTTTCGTACAGAGTCTCGGTAACCATGTAGTAAGAGGAGGAAGCAAGAACCTCCATCATGTAGCCGGTGATCTCCAGCTGCTCGTCGGAAAGGCTCTTGGGAACGCATGCTACGGGAGCTGCGCCGTTTACAAAGCTCAGGTACTCGTCCTGCTGCTCATCGAACTTGGGCTGGGGCAGGATACCGAAGTCGTCCTGCATCTCGCGCATGTCGGTCGCACCGGAGAGGTAGCCTGCATAGAACAGTGCTCTGCCTGCCTTGAAGATCTCAGCGGGCTGCTTGTACATATCGTTGTTTGCATTATACTCTGCAATGGTAACGTGCAGTGCCTTCTGGGTTACGATCAGCTCATAGATCTTTTCGTAGATGGTCTGCAGTCTGTCGGCGTTTGCCTCGTATACGGGCAGGTGCTCGTCGTCAAAGGTGAACATGGTTGCACCCGAGCCGAAGAAGAAGTTGTAGTCACAGTCAAGCGACCAACCGGTCAGACCGTAAAAGTCGTCGGAGTAGATCAGCTTACCGTCACCGTTGAGGTCCTTGTTCTGGTCCTTGGTCATGGTGATCATGTCGTCCAGCGTCCAGGTGCCTTCTCTTGCATCGTCGTAGGGGTATTCCCAGCCGCGATCGTCAAACAGGTTTTTGTTGAATACAACGGCTGCGGAGATCAGCATGGTACCGGGCAGCAGGTCGCCGCACACAACGTACATGTTGTCACCGAACATAAAGCCGTTCTTGCAGTCCTGGTCCCACCACTCGTTGTCAAAGTTGACGTACTCCAGATCAGCCAGGTTGTAAAGGTGTCCCTGCATACCGAGGTTGGTCGCAGCGTCTACCATGTGCTGATATACCAGATCGTAGTCGCCCGTACCTGCGGTTACGTCGGTCTTTACCTTCTGACCCAGGGAGCTGTACTCTTCGTCAATAATGCCGACGATCTCGATGCCGTAGTAGCTCGTGATCATGTCGTTTCTGCGGTACATAGCATCCTCGAGCGGGTCGGTCGAGTTTTCTTCGGGGCCTACGTTAGTCGCTTTCAAGCTCAAAATGTTAAAGTCTTTGCCTTTGAGGTTTTCATTGAATTCCAACTCGGGGCTGACCCAGTTGGATTCTTCCTCGACGGTGGTCGAGGAGTTTTCGCCTTCACCCTGCTCTGCGCACGCTGCCAGCATACCGATCAGCATCACGCCGCACAGAAGAAGGACAAAAATTTTCTTGAACATGTTTTTCTTCCTCCATAAATATTTTTTATTTTGCATACATAGTCATTTTACCACACAAGGCAACATTTGTCAAGTGAATTTTCTGTGTATGAAATCACGCTGCCGTTATTCGCATTCTTGTACAAATCGGGGTGAGCGTATGTGTTCAAAATCATGAAAATATCGTGCGCGACAAAAAAACAGTTTACAAACGTTGGGGGATGTGTTATAATATATTGATAAAAACGGGAGGAGAGGGCTATGAGACTGGATAAAATGATCTCCTCCACGGGCATTGCCTCGCGCTCGCAGATCTCTTCTGCTGTCAGAGCGGGCAGGGTGCTTGTGGACGGTGCGGTAGCAAAAAAAGCGGATATGCAGGTCGATCCCGACAAGGTCAGCGTGATCTTTTGCGGTACGCCGGTCTGTTATCGGAAATACACCTATATCATGCTCAATAAGCCCGAGGGCTACGTCAGTGCGACCGAGGACGGCAAGCTGCCCACCGTGATCGAGCTTTTGCCCGAGGAGCTGCAAAGGATCGGGCTGTTTCCTTGCGGCAGACTTGACAAAAACACGCTGGGGCTGATGCTGCTCTCCAACGACGGTGACACCTCGCACAGGCTGCTCGCTCCCAAAAGCCACGTTTCAAAGACCTACGCCTTTCGCCTCAAATTCCCGCTGTCCGATGCGGATATTGCCGCGCTTGAGAGCGGCGTGGATATCGGAGGCTACGTCACCGCGCCCTGCCGCGTTGTGCGCACGGACGAAAGGGAAGGAAAGATCACCTTGACCGAGGGCAAATACCATCAGATCAAGCTGATGATGGAGGCTGTGCACAATCAGGTCACGTATCTGGAGCGCGTGACGTTCGGACCTTTGGTGCTGGATGCGGCGCTTGCGCGCGGAGAGTGGAGATATCTGCGCGACGACGAAATCGCTTTACTGCTGAAAAAATAATAGGAGGCTTGACTATGCAATATCCGATTACTTACTGGTTTGGTATCCGAAAGGAATTTATCTACCGTGCGGACGGCAGCTTTGCCACCGAGGAGATCGACAGGGTCAAGGACGCAGGCTTTACCTTAATGCTTGCCGAGTTTGACGCAAAGACAAACAAGCTGGTGCTACAGGCGGCAGCCGAAAGAGGCTTGCAGGTCATGGTATCCGATCGCCGTATAGACAAGGCACGGTACGAGCCTGACAATATGCGCGAGCATCTTGCCGCTGTCGTGGCAGAGTATGCGGGCTATCCCGCGCTGTTTGGCTATCATATCGTGGACGAGCCGAATGCGTCCGCATTCCCCATGCTGGCAGAAATCCGCGAAACGCTTGCAGAGCTTGATCCTGCGCACGAGGCTTATATCAATTTGTTCCCCAATTATGCCTCGCCCGAGCAGCTGGGCAATCCCACCTACGAGGATCATTTGCAAGACTATACCCAAAAGGTCAAGCCGAGCATCATCAGCTATGACCACTACCATTTCCTCAAGGGCGCGAAAAAGGAGACCATTTTCACAGACGAGAGAGAGCAGAAGATCTACGATTCCACCTTCGGCGGCGTATCCGAATACGAAAACGTGGACAGAGCAGGATTTTTTACCAATATCGAGCAGGTGCGTGCAGAATCTCTGCGCACGGGTATTGAGTTCATGGTCATTATCCTGGTGGTCGAGCACGGACCTTACCGCAATCTGACCGACGGTGAGATCCGCTGGGAGGTATGGCAATCCTTGGCGTACGGCTCTGCGCGTCTTTCCTACTTCACTTACTGGACGCCCGGGGCAAACAACACCGAGGGCGACGATTTCTGGCATTGGCAGAACGGCATGATCTCGCAGACCGGCGAGACGCTGCCGCACTACTACATGATCGCGGATATTAACCGCGAGCTGCAGGCGGTCGGCTCGATCTTGAACGAGCAAAAGTCACTTGGCGTATATCACCTTGGACAGATGCCGAACGAGAGATATATCACTTATGCAGACGGTGCTGTCGGTCCCATTGACAAGATCGAGGGAGATGCGCTGACCGTGGGCGTATTTACTGACGGCTACGTGCTGATCGCCAACCGCGACTACGCAAATGAAAATGACTTTACCTTTGCCGCAAAGGGCGCGGTCGCGCTGTTTGATGCCGAGAGCGGCGAATTTTTCGCGCTGGAGAGCGAGGACGGCATTTACCGCATGAGCCTTGGCGAGGGCGATGCCATTCTCTTGAAGTTTGAATAATAAAACCCCAATACTATAAACAACCCATTACTACAACGAAAAGGAACCCGAAATCATGGACATTATCGCAACACTGAGCAAGGAGCTCAACATTGAAACGCAAAAGCTGATCGACACCATCGCCCTGATGGACGAGGGCAACACCATCCCGTTTATTGCGCGTTACCGTAAAGAGGTCACGGGCAGCCTGGACGATACCACGCTGCGCACCCTGGAGGACAGACTGACCTATCTGCGCAATATCGAGAAGAGAAAGCAGGAGGTCAAGGATCTGATCGCGGCGCAGGATAAGCTGACGCCCGAGATCGAAAAAGCCATTGAGAACGCCAAGACCATTACCGAGGTAGACGACATCTACCGCCCCTTCCGCCCGCACCGCAAGACGCGCGCAAGCGTGGCAAGAGAGAAGGGATTGGAGCCTCTGGCAGAGGCGATCATGGCGCAGAAGGATTGCTACGATCCGCCCTTGGAGGTGTATGCCGAGAGCTTTATTTCCGAGGAAAAGGGCGTGGAGAATGCCGAGCAGGCACTTGCGGGCGCGTGCGATATCATTGCTGAGGACGTATCCGATAATGCAGAGTACAGAAAGGCGTTGCGCCGCCAGACCTTTGATTTCGGTGAAATGTTCTGCAAGAAGGCAAAGGAAGAGGACAGCGTGTACGCGCAGTACTACGAATACAACGAGCCGCTCAAAAAGATCCCCGCGCACCGTATTCTCGCCATCAACCGCGGCGAGAAGGAGGAGTATCTCAAGGTCACGCTGACCGTGGGCGCGGATATCGTGCTCAATTATCTGTTCCATTGCGTCGTGACCAATCCCGAGAGCCCCGCAAACAAGTATCTGTCCGCAGCCGTCATCGATTCCTACGAGCGTCTGATCGCTCCCTCTATTGAGCGCGAGATCAGAAACGACATGTTCGATAACGCCTGCGAGGGCGCGATCAAGCTGTTTGCGGATAACCTTTCGCATCTTTTGATGCAAGCTCCCCTGAAGGGCAAGACCGTGCTGGGCTTTGACCCCGGCTACGTCAACGGCTGTAAGACCGCCGTGGTAGATAAGACGGGTAAGGTACTGGATACCGCCGTGGTATATCCCACCACCAAGTCGCAGCACCGCATTGAGGAAGCAAAGCGCATCATCAAGTATATGATCAAGAAGTATCACGTGGACGTGGTGGCGATCGGTAACGGTACTGCCTCCAAGGAAAGTGAGCTGTTCATTGCGGAAATTCTGCGCGAGATGCCCGAATCGGGTTGCAAATATATCATTATCAACGAGGCGGGCGCGTCCATTTACTCCGCATCCAAGCTGGCAGCCGAGGAGTTCCCGGACTTTGACGTTATGCAGCGCAGTGCTGTATCCATTGCGCGCCGTCTGCAGGACCCCCTTGCCGAGCTTGTCAAGATCGATCCCAAGGGCATCGGCGTCGGACAGTATCAGCACGATATGAAGCAGGCAAGACTTGACCAGGCACTCGGCGGCGTTGTCGAGGACTGCGTAAACGCGGTTGGCGTGGACGTCAATACCGCGTCCTATTCGCTCCTCTCCTATATTTCGGGTATCAATATCACCGCGGCAAAGAATATCGTCAAGTACCGCGAGGAGAACGGTGAGTTCAAGTCGCGCTCCGCGATTCTCAAGGTGCCGCGTATCGGTGCCAAGGCGTATGAGCAGTGTGCAGGCTTCTTGCGCGTGCCCGAGAGCAAGGAGATCCTGGACAATACGGGCGTGCATCCCGAGTCCTACGAGGCGGCAAAAAAGCTGCTTGACATGTTTGACTACACCGAGCAGGACGTGCGCGCAGGTAAGCTGCAGGGACTTGCGGCTGCCGTGAATAAAAAGGGAAAGGCTAAGGTGGCAGAGGCACTCTCTATCGGTGAGCCCACCTTGGACGACATGATCCGCGAGCTGGAAAAGCCCGGACGCGACGTGCGTGATTCCACACCCGCTCCCGAGCTGCGCGAGGACGTCATGAGCATGGAGGACTTAAAGCCCGACATGATCCTGACGGGCACTGTGCGCAACGTCATCGACTTTGGTGCGTTCGTGGATATCGGCGTGCATCAGGACGGCTTGGTGCATATCTCGCAGATGTCGGATAAGTACGTCAAGCACCCCTCGCAGGTAGTCAGCCTTGGCGACGTGGTCAAGGTGCGCGTGCTGTCGGTAGACCTTAAGAAAAAGCGCATTTCCTTGTCCATGCTTCTCAAGTGATTTTAATATATTAAAATATTAACGCCGATAAAAGTCCCCGATATTTTTACGAAGCAAAATGTATTGTGCAAGGTGCACAATGGAGAGAATAAAATTTTGGGGAATTAGGCTCTTCCATTTTTACGTTTTTTTTGGTACAATATTATACAGATTAGAATGTTCTCGGTGTCGGCATATTGCGGCGCGGAGCGTTCAACAGACAAAGAAAAATAAAATTTTAGAAAATATTCGCAGGAGGAATTTTTCCATGGCAAGTTTGTCCCTTCGTCACATTTACAAAAAGTACCCCGGCGGCGTAACCGCAGTTTCCGACTTTAACCTTGAGGTTAAGGATAAGGAATTCCTGGTTCTGGTAGGCCCTTCCGGTTGCGGTAAGACCACCACGCTGCGTATGATCGCAGGCCTTGAGGAGATCTCCGAGGGCGAGCTGTTTATCGGCGACCAGCTGGTAAACGACGTAGCACCAAAGGACAGAAAGATCGCCATGGTGTTGCAGAACTACGCTCTGTAGGCTCACATGTCCGTATTTGAGAACATGGCATTCGGTCTGAAGCTCAACAAGACTCCCAAGGAAGAGATCAAGAGAAGAGTTGAAGAGGCTGCAAGAATCCTCGACATCACCCACCTGCTTGACAGAAAGCCCAAGGCTCTGTCCGGTGGTCAGAAGCAGAGAGTTGCGCTGGGTCGTGCAATCGTACGTAACCCCAAGGTCTTCTTGCTTGACGAGCCGCTTTCCAACCTGGACGCTAAGCTGCGTGCTGCCATGAGAACCGAGCTGACCAAGCTGCACAACAGAGTTGGTACCACCTTCGTATACGTAACGCACGACCAGGTAGAGGCTATGACCATGGCTACCAGAATCGTCGTTATGAAGGACGGTCTGATCCAGCAGGTAGATACTCCTCAGAACCTGTACGATTCTCCTTGCAACATCTTCGTTGCAGGCTTTATCGGCACTCCTCAGATGAACTTCGTAAACGGTACCCTGGTTAAGAAGGGCGAAGACGTTTACTTCAACTTCGAAGAGCACTCCGTTAAGATCCCCGCAGAGAAGGCTAACAACCCCGCTCTGAAGGATTACATCGGCCAGGAAGTTGTTGCAGGTATCCGTCCCGAGTGCATCAACGACCAGGAAGCTGCTGTTGCCGCTAACCCCGACAGCACCATCGAGACCTACGTTGACGTTACCGAGCTGATGGGCGCAGAGATTTATCTGTACCTGGTAACCGGTGAGACCAAGCTGACCGCTCGTGTTTCCTCTCGTTCCACCTCTCGCGCAGGCGACACCATCAAGGTTGCTCTGGACGTTTCCAGAATGCACATCTTCGATAAGGACACCGAGCGTTGCATCGTTCACTAATTTCAAAACAGTTAAGCGGCTGCGAACTTCGCAGCCGCTTTATGTCTATTTGAGGGTGTAACAGATGAAGGATACAGGAGGTTTTATGATAGAATTCAAAGGTGATGTTTCCAAAGAAACAAAAAAACTGATTCGGCGGCTGGATCTGTTTATGCCGTTGTTTGTTTTCGGCATTCCCGTTCTTATGCTTTTTGTTTTTATAGTAATGCCTGTTTTTAGCCTGCAACAGTTTGCAATCATCTTTATTGAAAACTTATGGCTGTACATGAGTGTATTTGCGGGAGGAGTCGCAGTATTTGTTCTCTCGTATTTTCTGATCCCTATTACAGAAAACATTCCTTTGTGTATACAAATAGCACCCGATGGAACAATTACGACCCAAAATCATAAAATACAATATGTTCATGAAATGGATGATATTATGTACGTAAAGGATTTGGGCGATCACTATTGCATTGCTGTCCGAGGGTATTTGCTCGAAAGAGGCAGAACGCTTTGTCAAAAGGATTTGCTGACACAAGGCACCCTTGAGGAATTTGAGGAAATTTATAAGGATAAGATAAAGCGCAAGTCGTAAATCTTGAACCGGAATTGTAAGACAATCAAAAAAGTGCGCAAAGCGGCTGCGAATTTCGCAGCCGCTTTTTTGTATGGCGAGAGCAAGCTTTATAGCGCACGTCCGTCCAAACGCACGGGACGACCAATGGTCGCTCCTACGTTTTTTCAACTATCTCTTGCAAACTCTTTTTGGATATGGTATAATAAAGAAAAATCAAAGGAGGTGCGCTGTGAGAGAATTGACTGTCATGATCAAGCCCGCGTCGGGGCTTTGCCAGATGGCGTGCGATTATTGCTTTTATCACGATCTTTCGGAACACGGTGCGCCTGCCAATACTTTTATGAGCCGTACAACCGCGCGGCAGCTGATCGAGCGTGCCCGAGAAAGCGGGGCGCAGCGCGTGCATTTTGCTTTTCAGGGTGGCGAGCCGCTGCTTTGGGGGCAGGAGCATTTTGACGACTTTTTTGCCGACGTCAAGGCAGCGGGCATTGACGCGAGTTATGCCGTGCAGACCAACGGTCTTTGCATGGACGAGGTGTACGCTACGCTGTTTGCCGAGCACGACGTGCTGGTCGGTATCTCCTTGGATGGGGATCGTGCCTTGCACGATTTGGCGCGCAAGACCCCCGACGGGAAGGGAACGCACGAGCGCGTGATGCGCGGCATTGAATATCTCAAAAAGCACGGTGTGCGCTACAACGTGCTGTGTGTCATCAGCGCAAACACGGCGCGTCACCCCACGCAGCTGTATCGCTATTATAAAAAGCTGGGCGTGTCACACGTGCAGCTCATCCCGTGCCTGCCACCCTTGGATAAGAGCTTGGATTGCCGCTATGCGCCCACACCCGAGGCACTCGGACAATTCCTGGTTGGCTTTTACAGACTTTGGCGCGAGGATTTTAAGGACGGCAAGCCCCCCTTTATCGTGCGAGAATTTGACCAAGCCCTTGCAACATTGCAAGGCAGAGCAGGGCATTGCGGATCTCGCGGCTTTTGCACGCCGCAGCTGATCGTGGAAGCCGACGGCTCGACCTACCCCTGCGATTTTTACGTGCTGCCCGATTATTGCACCGGCAACGTGCACACGCATACCTTGGAGCAGACCCTGCAAAGCGAGGGCATGCAGCGCTTTGCAGTCGATCACCCCGCCGCCCCCGATCTGTGCCGCGCTTGCCGATTTTTACCCGTGTGCGGCGGAGGCTGCCGACGCATGCGCGACGTGATCTTGTCCGACAACGAGTGCGCCATGATGCGACTCTATTCCTATATGATTGAAAAGGAGAGAAAAACACCATGAGTCAAAACCCCAATATTCTTTGGATATGTGTGGACCAGCAGAGATGGGATTGCCTTGGATATGCAGAAAAATACCCCGTCAAGACTCCCAATATCGACCGTCTTGCGGCGGGCGGTGTCAATCTTGCAAACAGCTATTGCCCCATTCCCGTATGCTGCCCCTCGCGTCAGAGCATGCTGACGGGCAAGCGTGCCGAGCAGATCGGGGCACTTTGGAACTATAATCAAAAGATCCCGACCGGTATGCTGCCTGCGGACAGCCAGTCCTGGGCAAGAGAGCTGCACGACAGGCTTGGCTATCACACCGGCTGGGTAGGACCTTGGGAGGGCGGCTACAATGCAACGCCCGCGTCCATGGGCTACGACGTGTACGTGCCGCGCTCCGAGCTGGTGCGCCCCATGGCACAAAAATATCCGCATTGCGTGCCTACCAACGGATTTTGGGGACAGGTGTACGACATGGACAAGGAGTATGCGCCCACGCATCAGCTTGCAGGGCAGGTTGTTTCCTTGATGGAAGGCTGGCAGGACGAGCGTCCGTGGCTTGTGCAGATGGAATTTTCCGAGCCTCACTTGCCCTGCACGCCCGTTAAGGAGTTTGCCGATCTGTACGATGCTGCCGATATCCCCGTGTGGGGCGGCTTTGAGGATGCGTATGAGAACAAGCCCTATATTCAGCGTCAGCAGCGCATCAATTGGAACACCGAGGATAAGGATTGGTCGTTCTTTGCGCCCGTCGTGGCAAGATATTACGCCTGGATCTCGCAGATCGACGATGCCATCGGCAAAGTGCTCGATTGGCTGGAATCTCACGGCAAGCTGCATGATACCGTTATCATCTACACCTCGGATCACGGCGACTATTGCGGTGACCGCAGACAGATGGACAAGCACTACGCCATGTACGAGGAGATCACGCACATTCCGCATCTGTGGCATTGTCCCGCAAGATTTGCGCAGGGGCTCAAGAGTCACGCGCTTAACACCAACGCCTTGGACATTCCCGTCACTATTATGGATATGCTGGGACTGCCCACCGACGGCATGGTGGGCAAGAGCCTTTTGCCTGTGCTGAAGGGGGAGACCGACGCCCACCGCGACGCGGTCATGGTGACCTATAACGGTCAGCAGTTCGGTCTTTTCTCGCAGAGAATGCTGCGCATGGGCGATATCAAGTACACGTGGAATCTGACCGATACCGACGAGCTGTACGACCTTGCAACCGATCCTTACGAGCTGCATAATCTGATAAGCGATCCTTGCTATGCCCAGACCTTGCAAACCATGCGCCACAGATTGCTTGCCGAGCTGCAGGCGGAGAACGATTGCATGCTCAACTCTTGGACCGAGCAGCAGCTGCGCCTTGGCAGAAAGCTTTGATTATGTACGAGTCGGCACAAAAAATCACGCCCTTTTATGAGGACGTGTACTTATATGATCTGAACAGCCCCGAAATGCCGCCGCTTGCGTACCGCAGTGCGCGCGGTGGCGAGGAGCAGCCGGATCTGCTCTCGCTGCTGGGTCTGCCCACACGGGAGTGGAACGAGGTGGCTTCGCGCTTATATCAAGGTGCTGTGTACCTGTCTGCAAAAGGCGGTGCGATCTTGATGCCCGTATATGGGAGTCTTGGGCGGTTTGCCGTTGCGGTAAAAACCGCGTTATCCCTGCCTGCGCTTGCATACGCGTATCAATGTGCAGGGCAGCAGGCGGCGCATGCCGATGCTCCGATTCAGCAAGCTGCGCCAAAACCGACAGCGCGCGAGCGCGAGGCAGCAGAGAGTGCGGTGCGCACAGTTGCTGCGCTGCGCCTGCTTATCAAAGCGTGCGAGAACGTAAATGACGCGAATGACGCTGAAGACTGTATTGCAAAGACGGCGGAGCTCCTGGGCGTATCGCTTATGCAGCGCGAAAAGGCGGAGGTTGCGCCTATGCAAGGGCAGGGGATATTGCCCGATGCAAGGCATGAGGGGCAGGCATTATTGATCTGCGTGATGACGCTTTTGTCTGTTATGCGCAATCAGGCGCATGCGCGGAGCGGTTGGCTGTATGCCGCGTTGTGCGAGGATGGATATGCCTTGCAGGCGTTCCTTCGCACCGAGGAGGATGCCGAGCCTGCTGCGCTTGTGCATTTGCGCACGGTGCTGGAAAACTGCGGCGTTTCCGTTGGTGCTCGCGTCAGTGCCTCGCCCGTCAAACCGCCAAAGCAATATGCGTATATGAGTCACAAGATCGCCGATCCGCATAAGCCCTTGTGTGCGCGTTGCGGATGCTTGGATGCGCGTTGCGCGACCTGCACAGCGGTGCAATGGGCAGTTTTGCCTTATACATGCGACGCTGCGCTGCTTGGCATCAAGACGCTGCCGCACTTTGAGAATTGAATAAAAAACGAGGCTGTTTCCTTTGAAACAGCCTCGAAATATTTTGTTCTGATTATTCTGCAGCGTCGGTTTCGGGAGCGGTGGTCTCCTCACCCTTGGTGGTAACTTCCTCGCCTACACCGGAAATGACGATCTTGTCAACGTATTCGGCAGCCTTGGAGCCTTCGGGAGCGGTGATAACGCTCTTGAGCTCGGACCAGAAGATGTAGTTGCCGAATTCGATGTCCTCGGAGGTGGTGTTGATCTTGATCTCGGTCAGGTGGTTGCACTGGTAGAATGCAAGGTCACCGATGATGGTGGTAGCAGCGGGGATATCCAGCGTGGTCAGACCCTGGCAGCCAAAGAATGCAGCGGAGCCGATCTCTTCAAGCGTTGCGGGGAAAGCAATGGAAGTCAAGCCGTTGCAGTTGTAGAATGCGAAATCACCGATCTTGGTCAGTGTCTGGGAAAGCGTGATCTGGGTCAGCTTGTCACAACCGTGGAAAGCGCCCTCGCCGATAGAAACGACGCTATTGGGGATCACGATCTCGGTAAGACCCGTGCAGCCTGCAAACGCCCAAGCGCCGATGGTTTGAACGGTTTCGGGAATGGTAACGGCGGTCAAAGCGGTGCAATAGTAGAATGCCTGATCGGCGATGCCGACGATCTCTCTGACGTTATCTTCGTTGTTGACGTTTTCATCCAACGTAGCAACGGTAACTTCTGCGGGAATGACAACGGCGTGAGGCTCAGCCTTACCAACGTAGCCGGTGATCACAGCGGTATTACCGCCTGCTTCAGCGAACGTAAAAGTGCCGGTCTCAGTCACATAGGTGTAGTTGGGAGCAACGTATTCGTTGATGGAGGTCAAGTCGCCCTTGGAGGCGTCACAAGCAACCATTGCAACGATCATAACAAGGACAATTGCTACGGCAAGAATCTTTTTCATATGGAACTCCTTTGGATTTGAATATAATTATTCATGATTAAATAAATTATACAACATATTCCCTCAAATGTCAAGAGAAAAGTAGGGGGACTTTGTAAATAATTTGCGTATATTTACCGACCGAGCCACGCAAGCAGCATGTCAATGCCGTAAAGCAGCACCAGATGCGCGGGATAGAAGATGTAAAAGAAGTATTTGAGCTTGTATTTGCCGGGCTTGCCGTTATACAGTGCCAAGGGCACGAGCGCGAGCAAGGACCAGATGCGCGGAGTAGCGGAGCCTTCCAGGTTGCACGCCAGCATGGCAGTACCTGCAGCCGCACCGCCGAATTTTCCCCAGCGGCTGCTGCCGCCGAGATAGATCAGCACGGGGAGAAAGATGCCCGTCAAGCCGTAATCCACGATGATAAAGTGATTGAGCACGATCACACCGCCAAGCGCAAGAGTCAATAATGCTGCGCAAACGGCAATGCCGGCAGGGTGGGGAAGCGCGCGCTTGAAGATCTTTTCGTAAATGCCCGAGATCGGATTCTTTTGCTTTTTGCAAGCGCAGATCAGCGCGTCGATCAAGGTCAGCAGCACGATCGAGATCGAAAAGGTGATCAGAATGCCAAGATAAATTTCTTTTGAAACAAGGTCATATACGATCTGACAAAGCACACCGAGAATAAAGATGCGCAAAAAATATTTCAGTCTGCTGCGCGTGTGCCGAAATCCCTCTGCAATGCAAAGGGCGTATAGGGGAAGACCTATTCTGCCAATGATGCGCAGCCACCACGCACCGGGAAACAGGATCATACCCGTATGATCCAGCAGCATGGATATGGACGCAATGATTTTGATCCAGAAAACCGACACGGCAAGATCCCTCCTTTTTCGCTTTTTTCCATTATAACACAAAACTCGAATTTTGGCAAGTATATCTGCTTGACAAACACACCCGTTTTATGGTAAAATCAAGCCATGAATTTACAGGAGATTATCATAAATGAATTTTAAGCAGCTTTTAGACAGTAAGGAATATCCTTTTTCGGGCACACCCGTCATCGCGTTTCTCGGTGACAGCGTCACGCACGGTGCATTTGAGTGCGTGGACGGCGGCTGCGGCTGTGCTTTTGACTTTGCGGCGGTGTACCATAACCGCCTGCGCCTGCTGATCTCGCAGAAGTATGATTGGGTGCCCGTCAGCGTGATCAACGCGGGCGTGGCGGGCGATACTGCTGCGGGGGGACTGGAGAGATTGGAGCGTGACGTGATTTCGCGCCGCCCCGATCTTTGCGTGGTCTGCTACGGCCTGAATGACGTAAACGGTGAGATCGATGCGTACACGAGCGCTTTGCGCGGCATTTTTACAAGATTGCGCGAGGCAGGGATCGAAACGCTGTTTATGACCCCCAATATGCTCAATGTGCGCGTGGATGAAAGCGTGCTGCCCGAGCTGACCGTATATGCCGAGGTGACCGCGGGCATGCAGAACGGCGGCAAGATGGACGCATTTATGGAGGCGGCAAAGAGCGTGGCGTTTGAGTGCGGCGTGGCAATCGCGGACGCATACGCTTTGTGGAAGCAGATGGCGCAGAGCGGCATGGATACCACGGCACTGCTTGCAAACGGCATCAATCATCCCTGCCGCGAGATGCACGGCATGTTTGCGGAGCTGCTTTACGAAACCATTTTCGGTGCCATGTCCACCATGCCCGAGCCTGAGGCAGCGCCCGAAGAGATCCCCGAGGTGGGCGACGAGATCACACCCTTGGAGTTTGATGACGAGACAAAGCAGGACGCACCAATCGATGAAAGTTTTTGATCGCCCTTTTTTCAAAAAGGGCGCGGGTCAAGGGCAGAGCCCTTGTTGCTCGTCGCAACGAGCAACATCATCCTACGGCATTTTTGGTTCTTTTTGTGCCTCTTTGCTCAAAAAGAACGGAGAGAACTTCCTCACATAACATCCCAACAAAACAAGCGACCTTGGAAATCCAAGGTCGCTTATCTTTTGCTTTGCTTATTCTGTTACAAGCTCCAGCTTTTCCACATCCAAGCGTTCACCGTTGAGCACGTAGTAATATCCGTCGATATACACGCCGCGCATCTCGCGCATGTCGCCGCCCTGACCGTACTCAATACGCAGCACCTCTGAAATGCTTTCGCCGTCAAAGCGGAAGACCACGTAGCCGTAGCGGTGGTTTTCGTACTTGTACGCGTGGTATTCGTCCAGCGAGATCTTGTCCCAGGTGTGAATACCCATGCCGATCAAGCCGTTCTCGCGGTCGATATAATAGCACTTGTAATCGGGGTAGTAATTGGTGTAGGGCATTTCCAGCTTGGTAAAGCTCTCCACACCGCTCTCACCTTCGACGTAGACCTCAAGCTTGAGCGTGTCGGAGCGCTCTCCCTGACCGATGCCCAAGAGGAATCCGTCGCCAAAGTTGACAAGGCTGGTGGAGAATCCTGCAATCGTACCGGTTTCCTTGACCGTGATGTTGTCAAGGTCGGAAAGGTCAAAGAAGAATACGGGGTCGGTCTGCTGGATCGCGGTGCAGGCGTATGCGATATTACCCTCGAAGCGTGCGGATTTCATAGTCTCACCATTGGGAGCAAATTGCTTGACGGATGCTCTTACCTGCATGGTGGCAAGATCAATGACGTACAGGTCAGCACTCGTATAACGCGGCATCAACCCCCAATTGTTGGGTTGCTTGCTGCTTTCTTCGGTCGTGGTGAATACGCGCAGCATGCCCTCGTATTCGTCCATGCTGTACTGATCCAGCACGTAGCCTTCCACGATCACAGAGCCGCGCTTGTCAAAACCGTCCGCGCTATAGCCGATGCAGGAGATCTCGCTGATCGTCGTGTAAGGCGTATAGCCGTTTTGCGTCTGTCCGTACTCGGTGTAGCGGCGCGTTGCGTAAATGGCATTATGCGACACGTAAACGTCCTCGGAGTAGGAAAGGTAAGCGGCAGAGTCCTTGACAGCCGTGCCTGCGTCATCCATGAGCACCATGACCGTGTAGCTTGCGTTGCTGAGCTTGTCGGGGCAAACGATGCTGTCGGAGGGAATGCTCTGCGCGTTGCCGTTATGCTCAATGCGAGGAATATAGGTGCGCTCGTCGTCGTAATCGGGGTTGTGGCAGCGCATGGTGGTCATGAGCAAAAGCCCGTGCTCGGTCAGACGCGAGGAAAGGTACATTCCCGAAACGTCTACGTTGGAGATCTCCTTGACGTTTGCGGGATCGCTGACGTCAAGCGTGATGATTCTGGTCATTTGCACGTAATTCCTGTTTGTTTTGTCCAAACCGCTACTAATGACGGTCAGCTTGGTGCAATCCATGGAAAGGAAGAACTCATCGGCACTAAAGGTCTCCATGCCGTATTGTGCAAGGTCGGTGCGGCTGATCAGCTCGCTGTCTTTGGCGGCAATGCTGTAAATGTACAGCTGATTTTGCGCCATGTAGTAAATGTGCGTGTCACTGCGCTTGATCAGGTCGGCTTCGATGACGCCCGATACCTGATTGTCGGTCACCTCTTGATAGTTGCCCGTTCCGGTCATGTTCTCGGCTTCGTTTGTTGCACCGGGAGCCATATCTCCCGCCTTGGCAAACAAATTGAAGGGCAGGTCAAGCAGCAGCTCAAAGGTGTTCTTGTATTCGGGGGGATCGTAATTGTATTCGTTGAGCTTTTCAATGATGCCGTAATATTCGCTGCCTGCGTATTTCGCTACGCTTGGCGGCGTGGATTTATAGGGAATAAAGAGTGCAAGCGTGCCGCAGAGCAGTACAAAGCACATGCAGGCGGCGATGATGCTCAGCATGCGCACGGTCTTGCCGCTGCGCGCCTTGCGGTGTGCACCCGTGGGCGCGGCTTCGGCGACGTACGTGTCGTCCACACCGTCCAAGGACTTGAGCCATTCTTTCTTTTTCATATATCGATACCTTCTTTCTCCAGATACTCTTTGAAGGACCTGCGCGTGCGGTGCAGCATGACCTTGACGTTGGCAGGGGACAGCCCGTTTTCACCCGCGATCTGCTCAACGGTGCACATGTACCAGTAGCGTTGCAAAAAGACGGTACGCGTGCGATCGGGCAGCGTGGCAAGAAAGCCGTTGATGGCTGCGTGCAGGGCAGTCTGGTCGGCAAGCGAGGGGCTGCTGTCGGGAATGCATTGCCAGTATTCATCCGCGATCTGCTGCATTTGTGAGCCGCGCTTGCTCGCGTGGTCAAAGCCGTAGCGGTCAAGGGCTAAGTTACGCGTGATCTTGCCAAGAAATGCTTGCAGAACGGTCGGTCTTTCCGGGGGCATGGCATTCCATGCGCGCACCCAGGTGTCGTTGACGCATTCCTCATTATCCTCGTGATTGTGCAGGATATTATCGGCGATGTGATAGCAATATTTACCGTATTTTTGTGCTGACTGTTCAATCGCTGCTTCAGAGCGCTCCCAGTACAGGGCAACGATTGTTTTGTCGTCCACGTTTGCCACCTCCTTGTGCTGTGGTTTTTGTCCTTCACCCATAAAGACGGAAAATGGTATCGATTGGTTACAAGAATTTTGAAAAAAATTGAAAAATTTCGAAAAAAGCCCGCAAAGGGCAGACAAGATGGGGTACCGGAATTCAGGGAGGGCGCGCGAGTATCCCCCCGAGTGTCATCCTGAGCGAAGCGCGTAGCGCGGAGTCGAACTTTTGCGGAATGGAGTGTCCGTGCGTGAGCAGGACACGGAATAGAGCAAAAGCGCAAGCGCTCTCGGCGCGCAGCGGGATCTCCGACGGGTTTTCTCAATGTTTGCTAAGCCTTTGTTTCATTTTTGAAGTGATCCCAAACCGATTATGTCCAAATGTTACTTTGTGCAGGGAAGCGTGTCATAAACCGTTCGCAGATCCCGCAGCGCGCTCATCGCGCTTGCGGTTTTGCTCCGTTTCGCGCTTTGCGCTGCACTATGCAAAACTTCGACTTCGCAAAAATCCCAATCGAGATCCTTCGCTTGACACGAGGATGACAGATTGGGATTTTTGCTACGCTCAGGATGACACTCGGGGTGGCGTTTATTTATGATACGGTGTTCCTTTGATGATAGTCAATGCGCGGTAGGTTGCTTCCAACAGTATCACGCGCATCAGCTGGTGCGGAAAGGTCAGTGCCGAAACCGAAAGGCGCAAATCACACGCGCTCTTGACGCTCGGTGCAAGCCCGAACGATGAGCCGATGACCAATACCACCTCGCCATGCGTCTGCCCGATCTCCTCAAATTTCTTTGCCAGCTGCTCCGAGGAGAGCTGCTTGCCCTCCACGCAAAGCGCGATCTTAAAGGCGCGCGGTGACATGGCGGCAAGCACCTGCTTGCCCTCTGCCTCAAGAGCCGCGTCAATTTCCTTTTGCGAGGGCTTGTCCGAAAGCTTGACCTCGGCTAAATTCACCTCGGTGAACTTGCAGTAAGCCCCAAGCCTTTTTTTGTATTCCTCGGCAGCCTCGCGCAGATACGACTCCTTGAGCGTGCCGATCGTGATCAATTTTACGTTGAGCATACGTTCTCCTTACGGTACAATAAAAATGAAAATTTGCAAGGCAAATTTTTACCGCAACGTTCTGCGGCATGCAGAACATTTCACTCGCGCGCGGCGCGAATTTCATTTGCGCGCAGCGCAAATTTCACATTTCGCCCTGCGGCGAAATATTTCATTGCACGTGAGTTGGTTACGGAAGTAACCAACTCACGTGCACCGGGTCCGCTATGCGCAGATTGAAATCCTTGTCGCCAATGGCGCAAAAGGTCTCGTGAAAGGCAAGGCGAGGGGTATTGTTCTGCTCGGAAAGGTGTGCAAGCAATATGTTTTTGGTGCCGCTTGCGTAAAGCTGTGCGGCAACGGCGGCACATTCCTCGTTGGGCAAGTGCCCCTTTTTGCCGCTGATGCGCAGCTTGAGATCATAGGGGTAAGGCCCGTCCATGAGCATGTCGGGATCGTGGTTGGATTCCAGCACCACGCTCTCGCAGCCCAGCAGATTTTGCATGATCTCATCGGTTACGTGCCCGATATCGGTTGCGTATGCAATCACCGTCGGCTGCTCACTGTCAATTGTGATGCGGTAGCCCACCGAGGCGCGGCTGTCGTGCGGCGTGCGGAATGCCTGCACGGTCGCGTCTCCCACCTGCACGCGGCAGGAAGCTGCGTCCGGATAAACGTGCAAAAGCTCTCCGAGATGCGGTGCATTCTGATAAATGCGCTCGGCACTCGCTCTTTGCACGTGAATGGGCAGGGGATGGTGCTTGCAAAAGACGGACAGAGCATCGACGTGGTCGCGGTGCTCATGCGTGATGAACACCGCGTCCAAAGCGTCGGGAGAGACCCCGATCTCGGTAAGTGCTGCCGAGACTGCCTTGCAGTTTTTGCCCATGTCGATGAGAATTTTAGCCCCGGGCGTCTCTACGTACGTGCAGTTGCCCTTTGAGCCGGAAAACAGGGTACAGATGCGGTAGCTTGCCATACTTACGCACCCAGCATACTGCCAAACAGCGTGGGAATGGCGGTCAGAATGATAAAGTCGATGGCAAGCGGTACAAACAGAGCAAACAGCACTACGATCATCCACTTGGATTTGCGCTTGCGCTCCACGCCGCTTTGAATAAACGCTGTCTTTTCGTGCTCGCTCATGGTGTCGGGCAGCATTTCGGGCGTGATATTATCGCGCGTAAAGGCGCGGTTATAAATAATGTAAGCAATCAGAAAGCCTGCGCCAAGCACGGCGTACAGCGCCATGATACCGATGCCCATGATCTGCGCGGTAAGCAGCGATTCCATGTGCTGTGAAAGTGCCACGATGCCAAAGTAGAGCAGCGTGGATACGATCGAGCAGCCGATCACCATCCCGAACAACAGCTTTTGTTCTTTGGTTGCGGGCTTGCGCTCACGGGGCTTGCGCTCCTCTCTGGGCTGACTGGGCAGCATGGGGCTTGAGTTTCTTTGGAAAAATCCCATTTTTGCCTCCGCTTATGCGATCTTGCACGCACCGATCTGACGGATGTGCAGGGGCAGGCACGCGCCTGTGCCGAACGCACCGTCCATAACAGCGCGGAATTCTTCTACGTGTTCAGCGGGAACGAATGCCTGAATGGTGCCCGCAAAGCCGCCGCCGTGCACGCGCCATGCAGCCTTTTTGTCACTCAGCACCTGCTCTGCAAGGCAAAGCGCCAAGGAAAGACCCTGCTCGTCCACCGCCTTGGTGGTGTAAACGTTCTGCAGATAGCAGAAGGAGGAGCGGCCCGATGCGCAAACGTGAGAGAGGAATGCGTCCAGATCACCCGACAACAGTGCCTCGGTCTGTGCCGCAACGCGCTCGTTTTCGGTAAAGAAGTGCAAAGCACGCAAAATTGCGCGGTCGCCGAGCTCACGGCGCAATGCGGGAATAGCGGCAACTACCTCTGCGCGGTCAAGCTCGCGCAAAACCTTCTTGCCAAAGTGTGCCGCAACCGCCTTCATCTCTGCGGGAACGGATGCGTAATCGTCGGTCAGGTCGGCGTGGTTGCCGCCCGTGTTGACGATGCAAAGTGCGTATCCGGCAGCCGTAATGTCAAAGGGCACGCCGCGAATGACGGGAGCACAGGGGTCTGCAAAGTCGATGGCAACGATGCCGCCGTGCGCACAGGCAACCTGGTCCATCAGACCGCAGGGCTTACCAAAGAACAGATTTTCAGCCTTCTGCGACATCTTGGCGATCTCTACGTTATCGACCTTGCCGTCATTATATAAATAGTTGAGAATGTTACCGATCATGTCCTCGAACGCAGCGGAGGAGGAAATGCCCGAGCCCTTGAGCACGGCAGAGGTAGTGTAGGCGTCAAAGCCGCCCGTGCACAGACCGTTTTGCACAAACTGTGCGCTCATGCCCGCAATGATGGATGCAGAGGAGGCAAACTTTGCAGGATCGGGGGTGTTGTATGCCGCGATATCCACGACGTCCTCGTCAAAGCCCTCGCTCTTGACGCGAATGACGTTCTCGCCGTTTGCAGATGCAACAGCGATAATGTCAAGGTCAATGGATGCAGCGACCACGCAGCCATAGTTATGGTCGGTGTGGTTGCCCGAAAGCTCGCTTCTGCCCGAAACGGAGAACAGGGAAACGTCGCGCTCAGCCCCGTAAAGTGCTGCAAATTCGTCCAGAGCCTTGGCATATCTTGCCTGCTGTGCACCAACTGCGTCTGCGCCGTAAACCTCTGCAAGTCTTGCGTTAAAATCACCCGCAAGCAGGGCGTGCTTCATATCTGTCAATTTCATAGCCGTAGTCCTTTCTGTGCATTAAAGCTGGGTCTTGATCTTTTCCAGGCAATCCTGGCAGATGCGCTTGTTGTTGAAGTAAACCACGCGGTCTGCGTTGTTGCAGAACACGCAGGCAGGCTGGTACTTCTGCAGGATAATGCGGTTTTCGTCAATAAAGATCTCAAGAGGATCCTTTTCGTTAATGTCCATGGTCTGACGGATGCTGATGGGCAGTACGATTCTGCCAAGCTCGTCTACCTTGCGTACGACACCGGTTGATTTCATAGTTGTATCTCCTTTGTATGGTATTTTGTTAACTGTGTTTATATTATAAATCAATTCGCGGATTTTGTCAATACAAAAATGGAAATAAATGGGGAAAATTTGGAAAAATTGGTATTCTTGGAAATCCTTTGTCGTAGTGGCGCGAAGCGTGTCGAAACGCGCTTGCACAGCGACCACGTAACTCTAAACATTTCTGCAACATTTCTCTAAAACCTGTCAATACTGATACCAGTAAGTGTATTTGGAGGTCAATATGCTCAAGGGTGCGCAAAAGAGAATGTACGTGGTCAAGTTGGGGCAGGAGTCGCCGTTTGAGGAGGCGTATTTCGTGCTCAAGCGGGAGTGCGAGGCGGTTGAGGGGAAGGATATGGTCAGCGAGGCGGCGCGCATTATCAGGCAGAGCGCAGGGCAGGAATGCAAACAGGCAACCGATAAAAAACGCATTTGGCAGAGCGTGCTGATCTTTGCTTGCGGACTTGTGACGGGCGGAGGGATCGCTGCTGCAATCTGTCTTTTGTTGTAAGGTTTTGCGCTCCTGTTGACAAATGCGCGAAAATGTGCTATAATCTGTATATCTATTGTGATCGTTTTGAAATGAGACCGTTTCATTTCTGAAAATACAAATTGAATTTGAGCTCTTTTGCCCGTTTGGGGGACGATATACCGATCGGAGAGGAGCTCGGCTTTTGTGCGCCTGTGAAAAGAAAGGAGATCCGCGCGCACACGGAAAAATATATGGCAAAGCAAACAGGCAGAGGCGGCGCGACCGCCAAGCAATCCAACAGAAAAAAGAGCGAGAGCAAGAGCATGCAGGATAAGATCATCAACGCGGCTCTTGAAGAGATCTACGCAAGCGTAGAGGCGGAGCAGAAAAAAGCGCCGGTCAAGACGCCCAAGCAAAAGACCAAGGAGCAGCCCGTTTCCGAGACGGCTGTGAAAAATGAAGCACCCAAAAAGCAGACCCGCAAGCCTGCCAAGAAAACGGAAAAGCCCGAAAAGGCAGCAAAGCAGCCCGAGGCAGCAGCTCCCGCAGCAGCACCTGTACCCGAAAAGCCCGCGTCCGAGCGTAAGACGCACGTGCGCAAGGGCAACCGCAAGGCAGAGAAGACTGCAGCCAATGCCGCAAAGCAGGCAGAGACCGCGGTGCAGATCAAGCGTGACCCCGAGGCACGTCTGCGCGTCATTCCCTTGGGCGGCTTGATGGAGGTCGGCAAGAACATGACGCTGTTTGAGTGCGGTGACGAGATCTTGATCGTGGACTGCGGCATCGGCTTCCCCGATGAGGATATGCCGGGTATCGACCTTGTTATTCCCGATATGTCGTATCTGGAGACCAACCGCGACAAGATCAAGGGCATTGTCATCACGCACGGTCACGAGGACCACGTGGGTGCTATCCCGTATTTTCTGCGCACGTTCAACGTACCCGTTTGGGGCACTAAGCTCTCTTTGGGTATTCTGAAAAATAAACTGGAAGAATTCAAGCTGCCTTGGCAGGCGGATCTGCGCTGCGTGCAGGCAGGGGACTGTATTGCCGTAGGCAAGCAGTTTGGCGTGGAGTTTATCCGCGTCAATCACTCGATCGCAGACGCTTGCGCACTTGCCATCAGCACCCCCGTGGGTTTGGTGGTGCATTCGGGTGACTTTAAGCTGGATCTGACCCCCATTGAGGGAGAGGTCATGAATCTGACGCGCCTTGGTGAGCTGGGTAAGCAGGGTGTGGCGCTGCTTTTGTGTGAGTCCACCAACGCAGAGCGTCCCGGATACACCCCCTCCGAGAAAAAGGTGGGTGAATCGCTGGAGTATATCTTCTCGGTCAACAAGAATAAGCGTATCGTCATTGCCACCTTCTCGTCCAACGTGCACCGCGTACAGCAGATCATCGATACCAGCGTGCGCCACGGCAGAAAGGTTGCCATTACCGGTCGCAGCATGCTCAATATCGTCAGCGCGGCAAGAGAGCTGGGATATATGACCGTGCCGGACGGCGTGATCGTGGAGCTGGCAGAAATCAAAAAATACAAGCCCGAGCAGCTGACGCTTGTGACTACGGGCAGCCAGGGTGAGCCTATGTCGGCACTTTACCGCATGGCGTTCGGCGAGCACAGAGAGGTTACGCTGGGTCCTTCCGACCTGGTCGTACTGTCCGCAAGTGCCATCCCCGGTAACGAGAGTCTGATCAACCGCATCGTCAACGAGATCTCCAAGATGGGCGTTAAGGTGCTGCACGATTCCGTGGTTGAGGTGCACGTTTCGGGACACGCCTGCCAGGAGGAGATCAAGCTGCTGCAGGCACTGACAAAGCCTACCTATTATATGCCCGTTCACGGCGAGTACAAGCATCTGGCAGCCAATGCCGAGCTGGCAAGAAGCATGGGCATGCCTGCCGATCATATCTTTATCTCGGATATCGGTCGCGTGCTGGAGCTGAGTGCGGACGGTGCAAAGTTTACGGAGACCGTGCCCTCGGGTAAGGTGCTGGTGGACGGCTCCGGTGTGGGTGACGTGGGCAATATCGTGCTGCGTGACCGCAAGCATCTGTCACAGGACGGCTTGATCGTGGTGGTCGCTACCGTGGACATGCACGCAAGATACGTGCTGTCGGGTCCCGATATCGTCTCGCGCGGCTTTGTGTACGTGCGCGAATCGGAGGATCTGATGGAGCAGATGCGCACGGTTGCCGCGCAGGCAATGGATAAGAGCCTGTCGGGCAGGGATGCCGATTTCTACGCCATCAAGAACCGCGTCAAGGACGATCTTAGCAAGTTCATTTACCAGCAGACCAAGCGCAGACCCATGATTCTGCCCGTGATCATGAACGTTTAACGGCCAAGTTGGCAGAAAAAGGCGAAAAATACGAAAAATTAAGTATTTGTTTACAAATCGATTATATTTGAATGCCATATATGCGCTATAATATTGCGTGACTGTTTTATACGGGGAGCTATAGCCGAAGAGAGCCGAACTCATACGCCCTGCGGCGAGTATTTTTCGCGTCTTTCGCCAAATCTCGCCTTGTAAGATGCGTATCTTACTTCGCCTCGCTTTGACAAAATCCATCAAAAAATACAACGCCGGAGGGTGCTGCGCAGTTTTGCGCGAGCCAATATTTCGCAGATGCAAAGAAAAAATGCGAAGCAATATAAGATATTGCGAGTATTTTTTCTGCAGCAGGTGTATATATTTGCCGCTCAAAACCGTGTGAGTCCGGCTCTCTTCGGCTATATCCCCAAAATAACATAATCAAAAAATACTACACAGAGGTGACCCTGACATGGGAAAAGGAAACAGAAGCAGAATTGAAAGAGCCATGAACGAGTCTGCTAAGGAAAGCAAGAACGTTCAGGCGAAAAAGAGCAAGGTATCCGGCGCGGGTATCTTTGTTGCGGTTGCAGCAATTCTGGTCGTAGTTGCTCTGCTGATCGGTGCGATCGGCGTAGTCAACGACCGCGGTTGGTTTGCACGCACTAAGAACGTAGTGACGGTTGAAGGCGCAAACGGCGAAGTCTTTGAAGTAGACGGCGCTATGATGACCTACTTCTTCACGACACAGTTCAACAACATCTATCAGACCTATTATCAGATGCTCTCGTCCTACGCTTCCGGCTCGGACGTGAACTCCATGGTTTATCAGTACATGGGCATTACGGATCCCAACAAGTCGCTCAAGGATCAGAACATGAAGGTTGCTGAGGGCGCTGACCCCATCACCGCATTCGATTACTACATGAACCTGACCGAGCAGTACGTTACCCGTATGCTGACCTACTGCCAGTTTGCATCCAAGGCAGGTCTTGCGCTGACCGATGAGGACAAGGAAGAGATCAATCACACCGTCGAAGATCTCAAGAAGTCTTTCGAGAGCGAGAAGGCTATGTACGATCAGTATGCAGCGCTTGGTTTGAGCATTGCATATCCCTACAAGAACTTCAACGAGTATCTGGCAGGCAACTACGGTGCAGGCGTCAATGAAAGAGACGTTCGTAACTGCCTTGAGCTGGTTACGCTGGCTGCAAAGTTCGAGGAGAAGCTGACCGATGAAAAGAAGCAGGTAATTCTCGGCGATAAGGAAAATACTGCCGTTGAGAAGTACGTAGAGGAGAATCCCTCCGCATTCCTGATGGCTGATCACTACAGCTACGCATTCTCCGTAAGCAACAAGGGCAAGACCGACGCTGAGTTCGAGGCTGACAAGAAGGAAATGCTTGAAAAGGCACAGAACCTGGCTAAGGCTGAGGGTAAGGAAGCTTTCAAGGCTGCCGTGATCGACCTGCTGGTTGCTACCGCAAAGGAAAACTACCGTGACACCAACTGGAATAATTATCTCAAGGAGAACAACAACGACGAGACTCTGGCAAACGAGGCTCTTGAGAAGTACTTCACCGAGACTTATACCGATGAAAAGAAGAACGAAATGTTCGAGGATACCTTGACCGAAGGCTTCAAGTATCCCACTACCCACACCGATCTGAGCAAGTGGATCTTCGGCTACGAGGCTACCGCATGCAAGGATAAGACCTGCTCTCACACCAAGGAAGAGGATCACGAGAAGGACGTCGTAGCTGCAAAGCCCGGCGACATCACCTACTTTGAGAACACTTCCACCAAGGAAGAGACCGTAAAGAAGGAAGAGACCACCACCGCTGGCACCACCGCTGAGGAGACCACTACCGACGCGGCTGCTCCCGCATCCGAGGAAGCAACCACCAAGGAGGAGACCACCACCAAGGCTCCCACCTCCACTTCCACCGGCAACAAGGTTAAGGTTACCACCTACACCGTAACCGTTTACCTGCTGGAAAAGGAAGCTTACCGCAACACCGAGATCACCAAGCACTTCGGTTACGTTATGTTCGCAGCCAAGGCTGATGCAGAGAAGTTCTACGCTGAGTTCTCCAAGGGCGACATGAACAAGGATACCCTGGTTGAGACCGTTGAGAAGATGTACGAGGAGATCAAGCCCTACGCTTACGACGGCGTTGAGGACTACCTGGTAGGAGATCTGGAAGACCAGAACGTACAGGGCGCTGACAAGTGGCTCAGAGACGCTAAGGCAGGCACCTGCTCCGGCGTGACCGAGCTGACTTACGCAACCTCTACTACCGTTGACGGCAAGCCCAAGGATCCCAAGACCTACTACTCCGTACTGGTTTACGATCAGGATGGCTACGAGGCTTGGTACAGCGATGCACTTGCAGGTGCAACTGTTGATGCATTGGATGATTGGTTCGAGGAGAACGGTCTGGACCTGACCTTCGACGAGGCATCCTACAAGTATATCAAGGCTTAATCAAATACAGCAAAGTGGCATGGATGCGTCCGTGCCATTTTGTCCATTTACTGCATATCATATAAGGAATTATAGAAAAGGGGAAATGCTATGATTATCAATCCCAAAGAGACTACGGTTGCGTACCGTTGCCCGGCGTGCGGTGCAGGCGTTATGAGCGCAGTGGGCATTTTTGCACTCAGTGCGGAAATGATCAAGCTCAAATGCACCTGCGGACAGAGCGAGATGAAGATCGTATACAGTAACGAAGGACAGGTCAGACTCAGCGTGCCTTGCATGTTCTGCCCTCAGCCTCACAGCTTTGTGGTGAACAAAAACGTATTCTTCGGTAAGGATCTGTTTTCCTTGCAGTGCCCTTATTCGGATATCAATATTGCTTGTATCGGTGAGACCAATCAGGTCAAGGCAGAGCTTGCAAGAACCGAGCTGGAGCTCTTGGATATGCTGGCAGAGAACGGCATTGACGATCTGAGTGCTTTGCAGAGCGATGAGGAGCAAACGCTGACCGATCCGCAGATCTTTGATATTATCATGTTCGTCATCAACGATCTGGATGCCGAGGGTAAGATCTATTGCAAGTGTCCCCCCAAGGAACCGTTGCCCGACGGTGTATTGCCGGGCGAGGAGGAGGGAAGATACGAGGCGCAGGTGCTGGACGGTGGCATTTTGGTCACCTGCCGCGATTGCGGTGCTTCGCGCGTCATTCCCACGGATTCGCTGCTCGGCGCACACGCGTTTCTGAATTGCGATAGCTTGAAGCTTGAATAACAAGATCCCCTTGCGGCATAGCCGCAAGGGGACCTCTTTTTAGGCAGGCGGGTTATCTGCAGCCACCGCAGCCGCCGCTGTAGTTACTGCCGTAACCACCGCAGCAGTAGATGAGAATGATAGCGAGGATGATCAGCCAAACCCAGTTATCTTCAAACAGATTGCACAGACAGTTGTTCATAATAAACCTCCGAGAATGAAATAGCCATAAGGCTTTGAAGCATTGCCGCTTCTCAATATCATTCTATGTCGAAGGCTTGGATGTGTTCCGACTTTTTGTCGGTGCTTGACGAAAAAAAGGTCAGCCCCATGGGGCTGCGGAAATAGCGGTAAAACGGCAGGGATTTGTTCAATTATGAGCAGGTTCCTGCTTTTTTATATAACGTTAATGCTTTGTCGCAGTTTCCGTTGCCGCATTTGTGTCATAAACCCTTTCTATTCGCATTCTCCCCCCTGCGCTTGGAACAAGCCTGCGCCAGCCTTCCCCCACACGCCACCGCAGGTTGCGTGAGCCTGCTTGCAGGCAACTCCCTGGAGGGGGGCTTTGATAGTAGCATCGCGTTTTTCTAAACCGACACTCAACCGACAACGGTAACTTGAGTTACCGAAATCTGTGTGAAAACCAATATTTCAGCGGTCAATTTGAAATTGAATGAGCGGACAACTGACATAGCCCCCCTCCGGGAGGGGGGAATATCAGCGCTGCCCTGTGCCAAGCGCAGGGGGGAGAGCGCGACTCCAAACGTTTTCTGAGCGTAATATCCCCATAGAAAAAAGCAGAAGCCTACAAAGACTTCTGCTTTTGCTTTATTTGCCGCTAATATCTCAGTCCGATGAAACGGTCCTTTTTACATCTTCCCCACGTAGAAAATTCTGCGCAGCGACTCGCGGAAGGGCTTTACGATGCCGATGATGATCAGCATCAAGCCGCACACGATAAAGGTCGCGCAGGGGTAGGGGGACCAGATGACGTGTCGGGGCATTTCAAAGGTCAGGTGAATAAACAGCTCAATGAGTGCACACCATGCGCCCAGCGCGATAAATCCGCCGCCGAGGATGTAGAGATAGCCGCGGCGCAAATAGTGGCAAAGCGTGGTCACGGCGGTCATGATCAAGCCAAGGCTGCCCGCTACGGGAAAGGCAAAGGACAAAAACCAATTGCCGTCCGTTTTTGCATTGATATACAAAAGCAGCAAAATGATCGAGGCAAACGAAGCGGGTACGAAAATGGCGGGGGTGGTACGCTTGAACCACAAGGGAAGTATGATACACGTGTAAAAGACGCCCAAGCCGCATGCCACATATCCTGCCCACGAGATGCCGCCCTCTAAGGAGATGTTGAACATGACGCACAGAACGGCTGCCAGCAAGGAAAGGATGGTCACGACAAAGAGAATGCCGCGGCGGTTGAATTCCTCGCTCTCAAAATCCTTCTTTGGATAGGTGGGGGAGGCGTTTTTGATCTCGATATCGGGGTGATAGACGCGCGTGCTGCACACGGGGCAGATGGTTTGCCCGTCGGTCAGCTCCACGCCGCATTTGATACAATACATAGTCAAATAACCTCCTTACTCTCTTGTGTTACTTTGGGCAAGTACGTGCACGCCGCGTTCGCGCAGCACCTCGTACAGGTGGCGTTCCAGCAGCGGTTTGCTTGTGTTGCGCGTGATGTTGAACATCATTTTGCCCTTATAGGTGATCAGCGAGGTGTTGTAACGCTGGCTCTTTTGCGTGCCCAGCACGAAATCCAGTCTGTCCACGTAGGCTTCAAACTCGGGCGGCATATGGGAGATGCCGAGGTTGGAGAAGGAATAGCAGGATTTGCGCTCGCCCACCGCGTTGTAAACGCCACTCATGACAATGTTCTTGAGCGGCAGGGGGGCGGCACGGATCAAAAGATTTTTCTCGCTGGATACGTTGGCGGTAATGATGGCTGCCATGCGTCTGGGGGTGATCTGCAGCTTCATCTGATGCTGCACGCTCTGGCAGATCTCGGGGAATGCGTAGTCGCCGTATTTGGTCTCCACACCGGGGATGGTGTAAAGGATGAAGTTGCGCAGGGTCTTGGACGGGAAAATGCTGCGCAGGTTGACGGGCACGAAAATCTTGACCGGCTTGTGCTTGGCGGGATTGGGGATCTGCTCTTTTTGCAGGCGATCCACCGCCATGATCTGCACGGAGGTCAGGAATGCCGTTACGGTCACGCCCTGCTCCTTGGCAAGCGCGCGCACCTGCTCTGCATCCAGAATGAAGGTGGTGTTGGTGCGGAAGCCGTCGATCTCGCGCGCACCGCGAATGGAATAGGCATCCGTGTCCTTGCGCGACAGAGGGTATTTGCCCGCGTACTTGAAAAAGCTGTCCTCCAGCTCTGCGGGATCGGGCTCTTCCAACCTATCAAGCACGCCGTTGCCCTGCGGCACCTTGACGCCGTATTTCTGATAAATATATTCCGCAACAAGCGTTTTCAAGAACACAAGTCCGCCGTTGCCGTCGGTCAGCGAGTGGAAAAACTCCACCGCAATGCGCTTTTCGTATACGATCACGCGGAAGGCGCATTTGCTGATGTCGGAAAAGGGCATACGCGAGAGCGGGTAGGGCTTTTCCTCCATGATCTCGGGGGCTTTGGGCAGCTCCTCAAGGTAGTACCAGAAAAAGCCTGCCTTGACGCGCACGGCAATCGAGGGGAAGCGGCGCACGGTCACGTCAAGTGCCGTACGCAAGGCAGCCATATCCACGGTCTCGGTCATAGTGGCGGCAAGACGGAACACGTTGCTCCAGTTGCGCGTGCGTGCTGCGGGGAAGATCTTGGCAGCGTTGTCCAGTGCCATCCAGCGCAGCTTTTTTTGGTGAGGAACGCAAGCTCTGATGAACTTGCGGATGCGCGAAAAGTCGCGGTCGTATTCCTTGATGCAATAGAGCACGTAGCCGTGCCACATGTCGGGCGTGACGACAAGGTCGCTCTGCGCGCCCGCGTCCAGCAGCTTTTGGTGCAGGGAGGTGGCGTCGTCCACAAGGATCTCCGCGCCGCCCGCAAAAATGAGCGAGGGCGGCATGCCCACAAGATCGCCAAACAAGGGGGAGGCGAGCGGTGCGGATTTTGCCGCGTAATCTTGGCTTGCATCGTCGCAGGTTTTGGGGAAAATATTCTTGCCCGTGCTTTTTTGCTCGTCGGTGCCGTACAGATAGCAGTCGGCGTAGAATTTCAGTCTTTCCGCGGTCAGCGTGGGGTCGTTCTTTTCGTTGGTCAGGTAGCTTTGCGCTGTGCCCGTCAAGTCAACCCAGGGCGAAAGGGTAATAATGCCCGCGGGCATGGTGCGCCCCTTGGTCTTGAGCTGCAGGCAGAGCGAATAGCAAAGTCCGCCGCCCGCGCTCTCGCCGCACAGCATGATCTGCGAGGGAGCGTAGCCGCCCGAAAGCAGGTAGCCGTAGGCGTGCTCTGCGTCGTCAATGGCGGCAGGGAAGGGGTGCTCGGGGGCAAGTCGGTACGCCACGCACAAAACGCGCACGCCGCAGCGTGCGGCAAGCGTGGCAGCGCAGCCCTTGGCGTAATCCAAATCACCGCAGGTATAACCGCCGCCGTGCAGGTAGAGAATGATGCCCGAGGAGACCTCGTCGTGCGGCTTGACCGTGCAGGCGGGCATGTCGCCGATGGTGAAATCCTCAAAGGTAACGTCACTTCTGTTGGTGGCGGACATCAGCTTGCCCACTCTGTCCTGCCATACGCGTGCGGTCGTGAGAGAGCAGCCTGCGATAAAGGGCTTGAGCAAATTCAAGCGTGAACGCAGTATCAGCGTGCCTTTTTTCATAAGTCAAGCCTCCTTTCAGTCTGGTAGTGATGTTTTTTGCTAACGCAAAAGTGATGTGTTTCGCTGCGCGAAACGTGATGTTTTTGCTAACGCAAAAGTGATGTTTTTGCTAACGCAAAAGTGATGTTCGCGCTTTGCGCGAGTGATGTGTTTCGCTGCGCGAAACGTTTGGGTAGGATCAGAAGATCAACTGCTTTGCGGACGTGGTGCGTCCGGTGTCGGTGTCCACCGAGAACAGGACCGCGTGGGCGCGCACTCTGCCGTCCGCAACCGAAAAGCGTGCGGGCATGTGGTCGCGCAGCATTTTGAGCACGGGCTCGGTCTTAGCGCCGATGATGCCGCCCTCGGGGCCTGTCATGCCAAGGTCGGTGATGTATCCCGTGCCGCCGGGCAGGATCTGCAGATCTGCCGTTGCCACGTGGGTGTGCGTGCCGAAAATGACCGATATCTTGCCGTCAAAGGCGCGTGCCATGGCGTATTTTTCGCTGGTTGCCTCGGCGTGCATGTCCAGCACCGCGATATCATATTTGCCCTTTTGCGCGTCCAGAATGCGCTCCATGGTCAAAAAGGGGTTGTCCAAGGGGGCGAGGTTGACCGTGCCCAGCATATTGACGCAAAGCACGCGCACGCCCTTGACCTCGGTTACGGTATAGCCGTAACCCGGATTGTGTGCGGGGTAATTGGCGGGACGGATGATGACGTCGCCGCGGTCGTCGAGGAAATTGCCGATATCGGGTGCGCTGTAGGCGTGATTGCCCAGCGTGATGATATCTGCGCCTGCCAAGAGCAGGCTTTCGGCGTCTGCTTTACAGATGCCCTTGATCTCGGAGGCGTTTTCACCGTTGACGATGCAAAGGTCCACGCCTAAATTTTGCTTTTGGGTATTCAGCGTGGCGGCAAGATGGGAAAGTCCCGCTTTGCCCACCACGTCGCCCACGGTCAGAATGCGCAGCGTCATGCGTCAGCCTCGCTCTCTGCGGGCTCTTGGGGCTCTTGGGGAGCTTGCGGCTCGTCCTCTGCGGAGATCACGCATGCGTCATCGCAGTGCATGAGCTGCAGGTCGTCTGCAAGCAGCACATTTTCCGCGGGAACGGGGCGGCGCAGCTTGATCAGCAGAATGATGCCGACAATGAGCATGGGGATGGCGATCAGCGTAGTGCCGATCAGGTAGAGAAGGAAGGTTGCGTTGCTCCATACCTCAAACTTGGCGCAGAGCTGATCGTAATAAGGCGTATCTGCCCAAAAATCGGTGCGGAACAGCGCTTGCATGGTCATGGCAATCAGGTTTGCGCCGTTGAATGCAAAATGGCAGATGATGGGCGGATAGATAGAGTCCGATTTGATAAAGAGGTAGGCGCATACGATGCCCAGCAAGAAGGTGTACACCATCTGCAAGGGGTTGCCGTGTGCCAGCGCAAACAGCGCGCTTGTCAGCAAAATAGCGGCAAGCGTCGGCATTTTTCCCTTAAACTTGGTCAAGGGGCCTGCGCGGAATACCATCTCTTCAATCAAGGGCGCACCGAAAATGGCTGCGATGGTGAACATACCCACGTCATCGCCTGCACCGTTCATCAATTCCGTGTAGGTCTCGTAATAGTTGCGTGCGTACTCGGCAATGGCGGGATCCAGCGTTTCCAGCATTTGAAATAATGCCTCGCGCAGCGCGTTCAAAAGGGAATCAATGGCGGTCATGGTCACGTTGACCAAGAAAAACAGTGAAAGTCCCAGCAGGGCTGCGGCTACAATCGCCTGGACGGGTGCCTTTTTGAAACGGAAATATTCGGTAAAGCTTGTGTTTTTGCGGTTGAACACGAACCACAAAATCAGCAAAGCCGAAACGGTGGTCAGTGCAGAGAGGAACCACAAAGAGCGCATGGTAAGCTCGGAGTAGTCCAGCATGAACCGGTTGAGGTATACGTCAATGCCCATGTCGGGCGCGGCTGCCAGCGCAAGTACCGCACGCACAAGGCACAGTCCCATGATCAAAAAGGTGGCAGCGGACTGAAATGCGGTCATATATGTGGTATAGCCGATGGGGAAAGCAAGCCCCTTGACGATGCCGACGACTTTATCTTTGCGTTTCATAAAAATCTCCTTCCTGTTGGGAATACTTACATACAGTATATCATAAGCGGGCAGAAATGTCAAGCAAGGAAGAATGCAAAAACCTTGCCGAAAACCCTTGCATAATTTACAGATATATGATATAATGAATATAATTGGGGCGAATGTCTTTTTGTGCCCCGAAGTAAAAGCGAGGGATCCGTTTATGAGCCATTGTTATATTCCCGAAGGCTACGTGCAGGTGCTGGATGCGTACCAGACCCAGCGTGCCATTGAACATATCAAATCCACCTTTCAGCGCGAGCTTTGCGCCGCGCTCAACTTGAAGCGCGTGTCCGCGCCCTTGTTCGTTGCAAGCGATTCGGGCTTGAACGATAACCTGAGCGGCAAGGAGCGTCCGGTTGCGTTTGACGTGCCCGCACTGCACGGTGCACACGCAGAGGTGGTGCATTCCCTTGCAAAATGGAAAAGACTTGCCCTTTTGCGCTACGGCTTTACCATGGGCAACGGACTTTACACCGATATGAACGCGATCCGCCGCGACGAGGAGCTGGACAATATCCATTCCATCTACGTGGACCAGTGGGACTGGGAAAAGGTGATTACCAGAGAGGCGAGAAATATTGATTTTCTCAAGCTGATGGTCAAAGCCATCGTGCACGCCATGTGCGCAACAGAGGAGCAGCTGCAGGTGCATTTTCCGCAGCTGACCGGTAAGCTTTGCAGAGAGGTGACCTTCGTGACCTCGCAGCAGCTGTGCGATCTGTATCCCGATCTGACCCCCGAGCAGCGCGAGAACGAGTTTACCAAGATACACAAGACGGTGTTCGTCATCGGCATTGGTGACAGGCTGTCGGACGGAAGACCCCACGGCACAAGAGCACCCGACTACGACGACTGGTCGCTTAACGGTGACCTGCTTTTCTGGAATGACGTGCTGGGGCGCGCCCTGGAGCTTTCCTCCATGGGTATCCGCGTGGACGAGGCGGCAATGGATTACCAGCTGCACGCTGCGAGTTGCGATGACCGTAGAGTTTTGCCTTTCCACAAAATGCTGCTTTCGGGCGAGCTGCCCCTGACTGCGGGCGGCGGTATCGGACAGTCGCGCCTTTGCATGCTGCTTATGGGCTGCGCGCACATCGGTGAGGTGCAATCCGGTATCTGGGACGAGGAAACCAAACGCATCTGCGCCGAGGCGGGCGTGAGATTGCTGTAATAATACTTGTTATTTCATAAAAAGATCTGTATCATACGGAGGTAAGACCATGACGCTGATTTTGTTCAACCCCCAAGCAAATAACCGTGACATCACCGCGGCGCTGGAGGGCGTGCGCGCGTACGCTGCCGGTCCCGACACGGTGGAGAAGGACTTGACGCAGGTGGATCTGCGAGAGGAGATCTGTGCGCTCACGGAGAATGACCGCGTGCTGATCCTTGGCGGTGACGGCACCATTATGCGCCTTGCAAACGCGCTGGACGGTGCAACCTACACAGTGCCCCTGTACCTTTGGAAGAGCGGAACGGGCAACGACTTTTTGCGCGATCTCGGCAAGAACGAGGACACCGAGCCCGTACTGCTCAACCCCTATCTTACGGGGCTGCCGCACGTACAGGTCAAGGGGAACACTTACTTATACATCAACGGCATCGGCTTTGGTCTGGACGGCATGGTGTGCGAAGTGACAGACAAGTTAAAGGCGCAGGGCGTGCAAAAGATCGATTACACCATGGAGTCGATCAAGCTGCTCTTGGGTGGGTTTAAGTGCCCGTCCGGCAAAGTGACGGTGGATGGCGTGACCAAGTCGTATAAGAAGATCTGGCTTGCTTCCGCTATGTACGGCAAGTATTACGGCGGTGGTATGCGCGTCGCGCCCGATCAGGTGCGCGGCGGTGATTGCCTGACCTGCTGCGTCTGGCACACCACCGGCAAATTGACAACGCTGATGCATTTCCCCAAGATATTTGAGGGTAAGCACGTCAAGTATAAAAAATCCATAGATATGTTTACGGGTAAGAGGATCACGGTAGAGTTTGACCGTCCGACCGCGCTGCAGATCGACGGCGAAACGGTCAGCGACGTGACAACGTACACCGCTTGGATAGACTGATTGGGTCTTGACCAAGAAACGGATTGCCCGGGCATGGCCGCGCGTTTGTCAAAAATGTCAAAACGCTGATATAAGTTTGCGTTTTATTTACACTTTTGTGCATTGACATTTTTCGCAAAATGCGGTATAATGGATACAAGGAAATTTCTTCCCGTGACCGGCGGAATGTGAGCTTACACACAGGAGCGGGAAGTAAATGATAGCCGACCGCCTGGGCAATCCTGTCTTAACATAGTGTTAGGATAGGTTTGCCCTTTTTGTATTTCATCATAAAGAAACGGAGAAAAAACATGAAAAAAGTAGCTGTGATCATGGGAAGCGACAGCGATCTTCCCGTTGTGGAGAAGGCAATCAACACTCTTAAGGAATTCGGCGTGCCCTATGAGGCACACGTGTACTCGGCACACAGAACGCCCGACGAGGCAGCTGCTTTTGCATCGGGTGCACGCGAGGCAGGCTTTGGTGCCATCATCGCGGCAGCGGGCATGGCAGCCCATTTGGCAGGTGCCATTGCCGCAAGAACCACGCTGCCCGTAGTCGGCATTCCCGTCAAGGGCGGTGCTGTGGACGGCATGGACGCGCTGCTTGCAACCGTGCAGATGCCCTCGGGCATGCCCGTTGCAACCGTTGCGCTCAACGGCGCGGTCAACGCAGCCCTGCTTTGCATTCAGATGCTTGCTATTGAGGATGCCGAGCTTGCCGCAAAGCTGGACGCAAAGAGAGCAAAGGATACCGCAGCGGTGCTTGCAAAGGATGCAGCCCTGCAGGAAAAGCTGCGCGGACTTGACGCATAATCAACCATTCGCACGTATATCAACCATTCGCACAGACTAAAGGAGACTTTTATGGGTGGATTTTTCGGTATAACGTCAGAAAAGGATTGCCTTTTGGACGTTTTCTTCGGAACAGACTATCATTCCCACTTAGGCACGCAAAGGGGCGGACTTGCGGCATACGATCCCGAGATCGGCTTGCAGCGCAAGATCCACAGCATCACCAATTCCCCTTTCCGTACCAAATTCGAGCACATTTTTGAAGAGATGTCGGGCATCGCGGCGATCGGATGCATCAGCGATACCGATCCGCAGCCCATGCTGATGCGCTCGCATCTTGGCACGTATGCCATCTGCACCATCGGTCTGATCCGCAATGCGGAGCAGCTGATCGACCTGTATTTCGGCGGCAGCCGCGGCCACTTTGACGCCATGACGGGCGGCAGAGTGAATACGGTAGAGCTGGTCGCCGCGCTGATCGACCAGAAAGAGAATTTTGCCGAGGGCATCAAGTACGCACAGTCGGTCATTGACGGCACCTGCTCGATTCTGATCTTAAAGAGCAACGGTCACCTGATCGCGGCACGCGACAAGGTGGGCAGAATTCCGGTCATCGTCTGCAAGGGTGAGGACGGCTATGCCGTGACCTTTGAATCCTTCGCAGCGCAAAAGCTTGGGTATGCTCCCGTGCGCGAGCTGGGCCCCGGTGAGATCGTGGAGCTCTCTCCCGCGGACGGCATCGTACAGCTTGGCAAGCCGGGCAAGGAAATGAAAATGTGCGCTTTTCTCTGGTCGTATTACGGCTATCCCACCTCCACCTACGAGGGCATCAACGTGGAAGTCATGCGTTACCGCAACGGTGAGATCATGGCAGATCAGGATAAGGAGGCAGGCAGCGCGCAGGATCTTGATTACGTCAGCGGCATGCCGGATTCGGGCATTCCGCACGCTATCGGATATGCAAATCAGTCCAAGGTCGCGTTCTCGCGTCCGTATATCAAATACACGCCTACCTGGTCGCGTTCCTTTACGCCCCAGAAGCAATCCGACCGTGCCAAGGTCGCCCGCATGAAGCAGATCCCCGTCAAGGAGCTGATCGAAAATAAAAAGCTGCTCTTTGTGGACGATTCCATCGTGCGCGGCACGCAGCTCAAGGAAACGGTGGACTTCTTGTACTCCAACGGTGCAAGGGAAGTGCACATGCGTTCGGCTTGTCCGCCTATCATGTACGGCTGCAAGTATCTCAACTTCACCCGTTCTACGGGAGATATGGAGCTGATCACCCGCCGCACCATCCTGGAGCTGGAGGGCACGGAGGGCTTTGAGCACCTTGACGAGTACAGCGACGGCAATACCGAGCGCGGCAGAGCACTCAGACAGAGCATTTGCGCAAAGTTCGGCTTTGCATCTTTGGAATTCCAGTCGCTTGAGGGCGTGGTCAAGGCAATCGGCTTGCCGCCCGAAAAGCTGTGCACCTATTGCTGGAACGGCAAGGAATAATTTTTGAAAAAATAATTTGAAATATACTGAAAGGAATCAACATCATGCATTCTAACTCCAGATCCGAGAGCTACGCAGCAGCAGGCGTAGATATTACCGCAGGCTACAAGGCGGTGGAACTCATGAAAAAACACATCGCGCGCACCAAGAACGAGGGTTGCCTTGACGACGTGGGCGGCTTTGGCGGCTGCTTTGGTTTGCCGATTGCAGGCATGGAAGAGCCCGTGCTGGTTTCGGGTACCGATGGCTGCGGCACCAAGGTCAAGATGGCAATTCTGATGGACAAGCACGATACTATCGGCATTGACGCGGTTGCTATGTGCGTCAACGATATCATTTGCGTGGGCGCAAAGCCTTTGTTCTTCCTTGATTACATCGCATGCGGCAAGAACGTGCCCGAGAAGATCGCGGCAATCGTTTCCGGTGTTGCAGAGGGTTGCGTGCAGTCGGGTGCGGCACTCATCGGTGGCGAGACCGCAGAGCACCCCGGCATGATGCCCGTGGAGGATTATGACCTGGCAGGCTTTGCTGTCGGCATCGTAGATAAGAAGAAGATTTTGGACAATACCCGCATGGCAGAGGGTGACGTGGTGATCGCGCTGGCATCCAGCGGCGTGCATTCCAACGGCTTCTCTTTGTGCCGCAAGGTATTTGAAATTGATAAGAACCCCGATTCTCTGTACGTGCCCTGCGAGGCACTGGGCGGCAAGAGCATCGCGGAAACCCTGCTGACTCCCACCAAGATCTACGTCAAGTCCATTCTTGCACTCTTGGAAAAGGTAGATGTCAAGGGTATTTCCCACATCACGGGCGGCGGCTTCTATGAGAACATTCCGAGAAGCATTCCCGACGGACTTTGCGCAAAGATCGATCGCGCATCTGTTCGCGTGCTGCCTATCTTCGATCTGCTGGCTAAGACCGGCAACGTCTGCGAGAGAGATATGTTCAATACCTACAACATGGGCGTTGGCATGAGCGTTGTCGTTCCCGCTGCACAGGTAGACGAGGCGATCGAGATCCTGACCGCACACGGTGAAGAGGCTTACGTGATCGGTCAGATCATTAAGGGTGAGGAAAAGATCGAGTTATGCTGAGAAGTGCGTTTTGGGGCGGTATCGCCTCGGGCATGATGGTAGGCATCGGCGGCACGGTGTATCTGTCCTGCGAAAATAAGGTCGTGGGCGCTGTGCTGTTCTCGGTGGCTCTGCTGGTCATTTGCCTGCTTGGGTTTTATCTCTACACGGGCAAGATCGGTCTGTTTATCGAAAAGCCCGATAAGATGAGCGCGCTCGCGCTGCCCATAGGGCTTGCGGGCAACGCGGTCGGCGCTGTCCTGACGGGACTTGGCGCGGCTTTGGTAAAGCCCTCTTTGGTGGAGACCGCGAAAAGAATTTGTGACGCAAAGCTTGAGGGCGGCATGCTCAAGGGCTTGGTGGCGGCTGTGTTCTGCGGCGTTCTCATGTACGCGGCGGTCAAGACCTACGGTGCAAAGGGCACGCTGGTCGGCATCATCTTCTGCATTCCCACCTTTATTCTGTGCGGCTTTGAGCACTCGGTGGCGGATATGTATTATTTCACGGTGGCAACGCTTGCAAAATTTGATCCCATGAGTATCGTATTCATCCTTGTTGCAGTCGTAGGCAACACGCTGGGCGGTTGGCTCTTGCCCGTGTTGACCAAGCTTGCCAAGGGAAAGGAGCAGAGCAATGGAGCAAAATAAAACACGCATTGCCGTGCTGGTTTCGGGCGGCGGTACCAATCTGCAGGCGCTGATCGATGCGCAGGGGCGCGGAGAGCTTGGCGGCGGCGAGATTTCGCTGGTCGTGGCAAGCAAGCCGGGCGTGTACGCCCTGGAGCGTGCGGCAAACGCAGGCATTCAAGGCAAGGTGCTTGCAAGAAAGGAATATGCCGATGCGGACGCGTACACCGTGGCTTTGGTGGAGCTGCTGGCTGCAGAGGGCATTGACCTTGTGGTCTTAGCAGGATTTATGATCATTCTGGGCGAGGCGTTTTACAAGCAGTACCCCAATCGCGTCATCAACGTGCATCCCGCGCTGATTCCGTCCTTCTGCGGTAAGGGCTTTTACGGTCTGCACGTGCACGAGGCGGCACTTGCCAAGGGCGTTAAGGTTTCGGGCGCGACCGTGCATTTCGTCACCCCCGAGTGTGACGCGGGCCCCATCATTCTGCAAAAGGCGGTTGAGGTCAAGGAGGACGACACCCCCGAGACACTGCAAAAGCGCATCATGACCGAGGCAGAGTGGAAGATTCTTCCCGAGGCTGTCAGCCTTTTCTGCCAGGGTAAATTAAAAGTAGAAAACGATAAGGTTTATATTCAATAATTTCCGTAGGGGCGGATTCCATATCCGCCCGCGACATACCCCGTAGGGCGGGGGCTTGCTCCCGCCGCACCCCGTAGGGGCGAATATTTCGGCAAAGCCGAAATGCGAATCGCCCGCCAAACGAAATATCTTGTAAGGAGAACAAACATGAAGGTAAATACCATCGCAAATGAGCTTAATTCTCTTGCTTATCACGGCAGAGGCATTATCATCGGTAAGTCTGCAGACTCCAAAAAGGCAGTCACCGCATATTTCATCATGGGCAGAAGCGTCAACAGCCGCAACCGCGTATTCGTGGCAGAGGGCGAGGCTATGAGAACCAAGGCGTTTGATGAATCCAAGATGGTTGACCCCCATCTGATCATCTACTATCCCGTTCGCGTGCTTGGCAACAAGACCATCGTAACCAACGGTGACCAGACCGACACCATTTATGACCTGATGGACAAGCAGATGACCTTTGAGCAGGCACTGCGCACCCGTGAGTTTGAGGACGATAAGCCCAACTTTACCCCTCGTATCTCCGGCATCATTCACCGCGAGGGTGGCGACATGAATTACGCGCTCTCCATTCTTAAGAGCGCAGAGGGTGACGATTCCTCTTGCGAAAGATTTACCTACGCATATTCTAACCCTATCGCGGGCAGAGCAAAGTTTATCCACACCTACGCATGTGACGGCAACCCGCTGCCCAGCTTTGAGGGCGAGCCCAAGACCCTGGAGCTTCCCGACGTGGACATTGACGCGCTGACCGATCTGATCTGGACCAATCTGAACGAGGACAACAAGGTGTCCCTGTTCGTTCGCTATATTGATCTGGCATCGGGCGAGACCGAGACCAGAATTGTTAACAAAAACAACTGATCGTAGGGGCGATTCAAGAATCGCCCGAGGTTGCCAAAGATGTCCTAGCGGGCGATTCTTGAATCGCCCCTACGGACGAAAAACCAAACCAATCAAAGAAGGAGAACAACCATGAAAGAATTTGAACTGAAATACGGCTGTAACCCCAATCAGAAGCCCTCTAAGATTTACATGCACGATGGCAGCGAGCTTCCCATCGAGATCCTTTGCGGCAGACCCGGATATATCAACTTCCTGGACGCTTTCAACTCCTGGCAGCTTGTCAAGGAGCTCAAGGCAGCTCTGGGACTTCCCGCAGTTACCTCCTTTAAGCACGTGTCTCCCACCAGCGCAGCTGTGGGCATTCCGCTCTCCGAAAAGCTCAAGAAGGCTTGCTTTGTAGACGATATCCCCGGTCTTGACGAGTCCCCCCTGGCTTGCGCTTACGCAAGAGCAAGAGGTACTGACAGAATGTGCTCGTTTGGCGACTGGGTTGCGCTTTCCGACGTGTGCGACGTAACCACTGCGCTGATGATCAAGCGCGAGGTATCCGACGGCGTCATCGCTCCCGGCTACGAGCCCGAGGCACTTGAAATTCTCAAGTCCAAGAGAAAGGGCAACTACAACATCGTTAAGATCGACCCCGATTTCGTTCCTGCTGCACAGGAAACCAAGCAGGTTTACGGCATTACCTTTGAGCAGGGCAGAAACAATTTTGAGATCAACCGTGAGCTGCTCTCCAACATTGTCACCGAAAACAAGGATATGCCCGAGAGCGCGATCCGCGATCTGATCGTAGCACTCATTACCTTGAAGTACACCCAGTCCAACTCGGTTTGCTATGCCGTTGACGGTCAGGCAATCGGTGTTGGTGCAGGTCAGCAGTCCCGCGTACACTGCACAAGACTTGCAGGCGGCAAGGCTGACACCTGGTTTTTGCGTCAGCACGATAAGGTTCTGAACCTGCCCTTCCTGCCCACCATCGGCAGACCCGACAGAGACAACGTCATCGACGGCTACATCAACCAGAACGAAGAGGACGTTTGCGCTGACGGCAACTGGCAGAAGTACTTTACCGAGCAGCCCGCAGTATTTACCCGCGAGGAGCAGAGAGCATACCTTGACACCATTGACGGCGTAGCTCTTGGCTCGGATGCATTCTTCCCCTTCAGCGATAACATCGAGAGAGCAAAAAAGAGCGGCGTCAAGTACATCGCAGAGCCCGGCGGCTCGATCCGTGACGACGTGGTCATTGAGTGCTGCAATAAGTACGGCATGTCCATGGCGTTCACCGGCATGAGACTGTTCCACCACTAAGATGCGCCTGCGGCGCGTGAAATTTTCCCTTCGGGAAAGTGAAATTTTTCCGTGCGGAAAAGTGAAATATTCCCTTCGGGAATATGAAATGCCTCGCCTATGGACGAGGCATGAGAAGTAACAAAGATAAAAGATTGATTTTGGCATATTTTTAGAAGAAAGGATGCTTTCTTATATATGAAGATTTTGGTTGTTGGCGGCGGTGGCCGCGAGCATACGATTATTAAAAAGTTAAAAGAGAACCCCAGCGTTGAGGTCATTTACGCGCTGCCCGGTAACGGCGGCATGAAGGATGACGCCATCTGCGTGCCCGTGGGCGCTAAGGATCTGGACGGCATTGTGGCGTTTGCCAAGGAAAATGCCATTGATTTCGCGGTCGTCGCCCCCGACGATCCGCTGGTGCTTGGCTGCGTTGACCGACTGAACGAGATCGGCATTCCTTGCTTTGGCCCGACCGCCAATGCGGCTATCATTGAGGGCAGCAAGGTGTTCTCCAAGAATCTCATGAAGAAATACGGCATTCCCACGGCTACCTACGAGGTGTTCGAGGATATGGATGCGGCACTTGCTTACGTCAAGGATGCACCCATTCCCACGGTTATCAAGGCGGACGGCTTGGCACTGGGCAAGGGCGTGATCATCGCCATGACGCGCGAGGAGGCAGAGGACGCCATCGTTTCCATGATGCAGGATAAGCAGTTTGGCGAGAGCGGCAGCCGCGTGGTGATTGAAGAGTTTTTGACAGGTCCCGAGGTTTCCGTTCTGGCGTTCACCGACGGCAAGTGCGTCAAGCCCATGGTTTCCTCCATGGACCACAAGCGCGCACTTGACGGTGACCAAGGCTTGAACACAGGCGGTATGGGCACGGTTGCCCCCAACCCCTATTACACCGAGGAGATTGCACGCGAGTGCATGGAAACCATTTTCCTGCCCACCATTGCTGCTATGAATGCAGAGGGGCGCACCTTTAAGGGCTGCTTGTACTTTGGCTTGATGCTGACGCCCAAGGGTCCTCGCGTCATTGAGTACAACTGCCGCTTCGGTGACCCCGAAACGCAGGTCGTGCTGCCGCTTTTGGAAAGCGACCTGCTTACCGTCATGCAGGCAACTGCCAACGGTACGCTTGAGGAAACCGAGGTCAAATTTGCAGACCGTCACGCTTGCTGCGTGGTGGTTGCATCGGGCGGTTATCCGCAGAAGTACGGCTCGGGCTACCCCATGACGTTGCCCGAAACCGGCAAGGATGAATATATCTTCGTAGCGGGTGCTAAGGTGCAGGACGGCGCACTCGTTACCGCAGGCGGCAGAGTGCTTGGCGCGGTAGCGGTTGAGGATACGCTTGCGGATGCGGTTGCACATGCATACAAGATCGCAGCCGAAGTAAAGTTTGAAAATGCTTATATGCGCAGCGATATCGGTCAGCGCGCACTTGCTGCAAAGCAGGGTTAAGGAGGTCAACATGGTTTTTAGAGTTTACGTAGAAAAGAAGCAGGGACTTGACCACGAGGCAGCGTCCCTTTGTAAAGAGATCAATACGTTTTTGGGCATCGAAGCCCTGGAGCGCGTACGCGTGATCAACCGCTACGACGTCGAGAATGCCACCGAGCAGCTGTTTGCGTATGCAACGCAGACCGTGCTGTCCGAGCCGCAGCTGGATAACGTTTCCGCTGAGATCGAGGCAGACGGCGCAACCGTATTTGCCGTGGAATTTCTGCCCGGTCAGTATGACCAGAGAGCGGACAGTGCGGCACAGTGCATGCAGATCATTTCCTGCGGCGACAGACCCACGGTTCGCACCGCAAAGGTATATTTGCTTTACGGTGCGCTGACCGAGGCAAACGTAGCCGCGATCAAGAAGCACGTCATCAACCCCGTGGAGAGCCGCGAGGCAACGCTGGACAAGCCCGAAACGCTGGCTGCTCAGTACGATATTCCCACCGAGGTGGAGACCCTGCACGGCTTTTGCGAGATGGATGCGGATGCCTTGAAGGCGTTCGTCAAGTCCTACGGTCTTGCCATGGATATGGATGACCTTGCGTTCTGCCGCGACTACTTTGTCAGCGAAAAGCGCGATCCCACCATCACCGAGATCCGCATGATCGATACCTACTGGTCCGACCACTGCCGTCACACCACGTTCTTAACCGAGATCGGCGAGGTTGAGATCGAGGACAAGGAGCTGGAGCGTGCTTGCAGCATTTACAAGAATATGAGACAAGAGCTTGGCAGAGAGCACAAGCCCATGACGCTCATGGACATTGCCACCATCGGTACAAGATACCTCAAGGCAAACGGCAAGCTGCCCAAGATCGACGAATCCGAAGAGATCAACGCATGCACGGTCAAGATCACGGTCAAGACCGAGGAAGGCGATGAGCCTTGGCTGCTGCTCTTCAAGAATGAAACGCATAACCACCCCACCGAAATCGAGCCCTTTGGCGGCGCGGCTACCTGCATTGGCGGTGCGATCCGTGACCCGCTGTCCGGCCGTTCCTACGTATATGCGGCAATGCGCGTCACGGGCGGTGCTGACCCCACGCGCGCGCTTTCCGAAACGCTGCCGGGCAAGCTGCCCCAGAAAAAGCTGGTCACCACGGCTGCTGCGGGCTATTCCTCTTACGGTAACCAGATCGGTCTTGCAACCGGTCAGGTAGACGAGCTGTATCACGACGGCTATGCGGCAAAGCGCATGGAGATCGGTGCGGTCATCGCAGCTGCTCCCGCAGAGAACGTACGCCGCGAAGTGCCCGATCCCGAGGATATCGTCATCCTGCTGGGCGGCAGAACCGGCCGCGACGGCTGCGGCGGTGCAACCGGCTCGTCCAAATCTCACACGCTGACCTCGCTGGAGAGCTGCGGTGCTGAGGTACAGAAGGGTAACGCACCCGAGGAAAGAAAGCTGCAAAGACTGTTCCGCAATCCTGAGGCATCCAGACTGATCAAGCGCTGCAACGACTTCGGTGCAGGCGGTGTATCGGTTGCCATCGGTGAGCTGGCAGACGGTCTTGATATTGATCTGAATGCAGTTCCCAAGAAGTACGAGGGCTTGGACGGTACCGAGCTTGCTATCAGCGAAAGCCAGGAGAGAATGGCTGTCGTGGTCGCACCCCAGGACGTTGACCGCTTCTGCGAGCTGGCACTTGAGGAAAACCTTGAGGCTACCCGCGTCGCACGCGTCAAGGCAGAGAAGAGACTGACTATGACCTGGAACGGCAAGGTCATCGTGGACCTGTCCCGTGAATTCCTTAACTCCAACGGTGCAAGCAAGCGCACCGCTATCAAGCTTTCCAAGACCGCTGATTTTGCAAAGGAAATTCCCGCTGATTTTGCAGAGGGTATGAACGCTTTGGCAGGGGATCTGAATATCTGCTCCCGCCGCGGTCTTAGTGAGCGTTTTGACTCCACCATCGGTGCGGGCACGGTGCTCATGCCCTTTGGCGGCGTGCATCAGCTGACCCCCATTCAAGCAATGGTGCACAAGATCTCTGTTGAGAAAAAGCACACCAATACCTGCTCTTATATGGCGTGGGGCTATAACCCCTTCGTCGCTGAAAAGTCGCCCTACCACAGCGCATACCTTGCAGTTGTGGAATCCGTATCCAAGATGGTGGCGCAGGGCGCAAAGTTTGAGGACGTTTACCTGACCTTCCAGGAATATTTTGAAAAGCCCGGCCAGAACCCCGCACGTTGGGGCAAGCCCATGGCGGCATTGCTTGGCGCGCTGATGGCTCAGAAGGATTTTGAGATCGCATCCATTGGCGGTAAGGACTCCATGTCCGGCTCGTTTGATCAGCTGGACGTACCTCCCACGCTGGTTTCCTTCGCAGTTACCACGGGCGACACCTCCGAGGTCGTCAGCGGTGAGTTCAAGGGTGCAGGTCACAAGGTCGTGCTGCTGACTCCCGAGATCGGCGAGAACGGTCTGCCCACGGCAGAGAGCGTTAAGGCTCTGTACAGCGTTGTATACGAGGGTATGCAGGCAGGCAAGGTGCTGGCAGCTTGGACGCCCACCTTAGGCGGCGTTGCCGAGGGCGTGCTCAAGATGAGCATGGGTAACGGCATCGGCTTTGCGTTTGACGGCGCAGTCAGCCTTGAGACCATCTTTGGCTACAATTACGGCGCATTCGTGCTGGAGCTTGCCGAGGGCGCAGAGATCGACGGCATGCTGCTGGGTTACACCACGGCAGAGGCAAAGATCACCTATGGTGACGAGGTCGTTTGTCTGAACGCTTTGCTCGAAACCTATGAAAACAAGCTCGAGGGCGTTTACTCCTGCAACATCGAGCACAAGCACGGTGCACTTCCCACCGTGGCGTATACCGAGGGCTGCAAGGCAAAGGCTCCCGCAATTCTGACGGCGCAGCCGCAGGTGATTATTCCCGTATTCCCCGGTACAAACTGTGAATATGACAGCGCAAAGGCATTCTCGGATGCAGGCGCTAAGGCAAAGATCTTTGTCATCAATAACCTGACGGGTGAGGGCATTGCCCGCTCGGTCGAGCAGTTTGCAAAGCTGTGCCGCGAGTCGCAGATCATCTTCGTGCCCGGCGGTTTCTCGGGCGGTGACGAGCCCGACGGCTCGGGTAAGTTCATTACCTCGTTCTTCCGCAATGCCGAGATCAAGGAGCAGGTCAGCGATCTGCTTGACAACCGCGACGGCTTGATGGCAGGTATCTGCAACGGCTTCCAGGCATTGGTCAAGCTGGGTCTTGTGCCCTACGGCAAGATCATCGATACCGATGAAAATTGCCCCACTCTGACCTACAACACCATCGGACGTCACCAGTCGCGTGTGGTGCGCACCCGTATTTGCTCTAACCTGTCGCCTTGGCTGCAGAACGTGCAGGTCGGTGACGTGGTCAACGTACCTATCTCGCACGGCGAGGGTAGATTCCTTTGCTCCGAAGAGCTGGCAGCACAGCTGGCAGCCAACGGTCAGATCGCAACGCAGTACGTGGACGAGCAGGGTATCGTGACCGCAGACGTGCGCTGCAACCCCAACAACTCGGTCTTTGCAATCGAGGGTATCACCTCTCCCGACGGCAGAGTGTTCGGTAAGATGGGTCACTCCGAGAGAATCGGTGCAGGTCTTTACAAAAACGTTCCCGGCAGCTTTGACATTGGCATGTTTGCGTCCGCCGTTAAGTATTTCAAGGGTTAATTTAAGGAGGTAGATAGATTATGGCATACTTTTATCCCGAAGCATCTCATACTTTTAATGAATATTTGTTAGTTCCCGGTTACTCGGGCCCCGATTGCATTCCCACCAACGTTTCTCTGCGCACCCCTTTGGTGCGCTACAGAAAGGGTGAGCAGCCTGCAATCGCCATGAACATTCCCATGGTTTCCGCGATCATGCAGTCGGTTTCCGGCGATAAGCTGGCAGTCGCACTTGCAAAGGAGGGCGGCGTATCCTTCATTTACGGTGCGCAGACCATTGAAAACGAGGCAGCTATGGTTGCCCGCGTCAAGGGTCACAAGGCAGGCTTTGTCCGCAGCGATTCCAACCTCCGTCCCGATCAGACCCTTGCAGACGTGCTCGCGCTCAAGGAAAAGACCGGTCACTCCACCGTTGCCGTCACCGATGACGGCACCAACACCGGTAAGCTGCTGGGCATCGTCACCGGCAGAGATTACCGCGTCAGCCGCATGTCTCCCGATCTCAAGGTCGAGGAGTTCATGACCCCTCTTGCTAAGCTGATCACCGCACCCGAGGGCACTACCCTCAAGGCTGCAAACGATATCATCTGGGATCACAAGCTCAACTCTCTGCCCATCGTGGACAAGGACGGCAAGCTCGTTGCATTCGTATTCCGCAAGGACTACGATACCCACAAGCAGAACCCGGGCGAGCTGCTGGACGCACAGAAGAGATACGTTGTAGGCGCAGGTATCAACACCCGTGACTACGCACAAAGAGTTCCCGCACTTGTCGAGGCAGGTGCAGACGTGCTTTGCATTGACTCCTCCGAGGGCTTCTCGGCTTGGCAGCAGCAGACCATCGCTTGGATCCGTGAGAACTACGGTGAGAGCGTAAAGGTCGGTGCAGGTAACGTGGTTGACCGCGAGGGCTTCAGATTCCTTGCTGATTGCGGTGCGGACTTTATCAAGGTCGGTATCGGCGGCGGCTCGATCTGTATCACCAGAGAGACCAAGGGCATCGGTCGCGGTCAGGCAACTGCGCTGATCGAGGTTTGCAAGGCGCGTGACGAATACTTTGAGGAGACCGGTATTTACGTACCCGTTTGCTCGGACGGCGGTATCGTACACGACCACCACATCACCTTGGCACTTGCTATGGGCGCAGATTTCGTCATGCTTGGCAGATACTTTGCAAGATTTGAGGAATCCCCCAGCGCAAAGGTCAACGTGGGCGGCACGCTCATGAAGGAGTATTGGGGCGAGGGCTCCAACCGCGCGCGCAACTGGCAGAGATACGACCTTGGCGGCGCAACCAAGCTGTCCTTCGAGGAGGGCGTTGATTCTTACGTTCCTTACGCAGGCAAGCTGTCCGATAACGTACAGACCACCCTGTACAAGGTCAAGTCCACCATGTGCAACTGCGGTGCGCTGACCATTCCCGAGCTGCAGCAGAAGGCAAAGCTGACGCTGGTATCCTCTACCAGTATCGTAGAGGGCGGTGCGCACGACGTCGTGGTCAAGACCTCCAATAAGCAAGTTTAATTTCAAAGGAGAATTACCGATATGATGACAGATATCGAAATTGCCCAGAGCGTCAAAATGCAGCCCATTACCGAGGTCGCAAAGACCGCAGGTATTCCCGAGCAGTATCTTGAGCAGTACGGCAGATATAAGGCAAAGGTGGATTACACCGCGCTGATGAACGATGCAGCCGACAAGAAGAGCGGCAAGCTGATCCTTGTTACGGCAATCACCCCCACCCCCGCAGGTGAGGGTAAGACCACTACCACCATCGGTCTTGCAGACGGTATGCGCAAGATCGGCAAAAACGTCATGGTTGCGCTTCGTGAGCCTTCTCTTGGCCCCGTATTCGGTGTCAAGGGCGGTGCTGCTGGCGGCGGCTGGGCACAGGTCGTGCCCATGGAGGATATCAACCTGCACTTTACGGGTGACTTCCACGCTATCGGCGCTGCAAACAATCTGCTGGCAGCAATGCTGGATAACCACATCTATCAGGGCAACGCGCTGAATATCGACCCCAGACGTATCACCTGGAAGAGATGCGTGGATATGAACGACCGTCAGCTGCGTTTCGTTGTGGACGGCCTTGGCGGCAGAGTCAACGGTACGCCCCGTGAGGACGGCTACGATATTACCGTTGCATCCGAGATCATGGCTGTCTTCTGCCTGGCTTCCTCTATCGAGGATCTCAAGGAAAGACTGAGTCGCATCATTGTAGCATATACCTATGATCAGAAGCCTGTTACCGCAGGCGACCTCAAGGCTGTGGGCGCTATGGCAGCACTCCTCAAGGATGCCATCAAGCCCAACCTTGTGCAGACGCTGGAGGGCACCCCCGCGCTGGTACACGGCGGTCCTTTCGCAAATATCGCGCACGGCTGTAACTCGATCATGGCAACCAAGCTGGCGATGAAGCTGGGTGACTATACCGTCACCGAGGCAGGATTTGGCGCAGACCTGGGTGCTGAAAAGTTCCTGGATATCAAGTGCCGTATGGCAGGCTTGACTCCCGATGCAGTTGTTGTCGTTGCCACCATTCGCGCACTCAAGATGCACGGCGGCTTGGCAAAGACCGAGCTGGGTACGGAAAACCTGGAAGCACTGGGCAAGGGTCTTCCCAACCTGCTGCGCCACGTTTCCAACATCAAGAACGTATATAAGCTGCCTTGTGTGGTAGCTGTCAACCGTTTCCCCACCGATACCGATGCAGAGGTTGAGGAAATCATCCGTAAGTGCCGTGAGCTTGGCGTTAACGTGGTGCTTTCCGAGGTTTGGGCAAAGGGCGGCGAAGGCGGCGTTGCTCTTGCTACCGAGGTTGTCAGACTTTGCGAGGAGGAGCAGGGTAACTTCACCTTCTCTTACGAGCTGGACGGCAGCATTCAGGATAAGATCGAGGCTGTTGTCAAGAAGGTTTACGGCGGTGCAGGCGTTTCCATTCTGCCCGCAGCGCAGAAGCAGATCGCAGAACTGACCGCACTTGGCTTTGACAAGTGCCCCATCTGCGTTGCAAAGACGCAGTATTCCTTCTCGGACGATATGACCAAGCTGGGCGCACCCGAGGGCTTTACCGTTACGGTCAAGAACGTCAAGGTTTCCGCAGGCGCAGGCTTTGTCGTTGTGCTGACCGGCGATATCATGACCATGCCCGGTCTGCCCAAGGTTCCCGCGGCTGAAAAGATCGACGTGGATGCAAATGGCACCATTACCGGTTTATTCTAACCCATTATAATAATGTAAGAAAACAGCGCACCCATACGGGTGCGCTGTTTCTCTTGAGATTGTTCTTGAGGGGAGCCTGAGCGGAGCCTCCCACTATGTGTCATCCTGAGCGGAGTGAGGTCGCAGAGCGACCGAACGAAGTCGAACTTTTGCGGGTCGAGGATGCGGTTTCGCAACTTGTTGCGAGTATCGCACCGCAGCAAGCAAAAGCGCAAGCGCGGTAGCGCGCAGCGGGATCTGTGATGGGTTTTCTCCATGTCTGCTTGACCTATGAACTTTTTCTCGTTTTGTTACCCGATTGCTCGCTTACTGTCAAATGTAACTTTGGCTGAGCAAGGTGTCATAAACTCACCGCAGATCCCGCAGCGCCGCGACACGCATTGCAGCGAACGGCGTCCTCGACGGTCCGTGGTGTTGCGCGTCGTGGCTTGCGCTTTTGCTTGCTCGGTCACGCTGTGCCCTCGACCCGCAAAAGTTCGACTTCGTTCGTCCGCAGCAATGCGGCGGACTCTCTCCGCTCAGGATGACACATAGGGGATACGCGTTCGCAATGACGTTATTTCTTTCTCCATCAAAAAAGACCGCCCGCAGGCGGTCTTTTCTACTACGTTATGATACGTTCACACCAACTTGCTCTTCTTGACCGCTTCAATAATTCGGACCGCCGAGGGAGCAAGTACGATATTGATGATCAACTCGATGACAAAATTGATCAGCGCCATGAGAATGATCAGCATGGCCGTGGCAAATACACCGCCTGTTGCGTCGGCGTCGGCTACCCAAGTGCCTTGGAAAATGGTCATCATACCGACAATGTAAATGGAAGTGTTGGTCAAAGGGGCAAGGATTGCTGCCGAGAACACGGCAGGATAAATCTTTCCTTTTTTCTTAAAGGGGATGGCGATCGCACCGGCAACCGCACCTGCTGCCGCGCCCTTGATAAGCACCAAAAGGATGGTGCCCACTACGCTGAACTGCAGCGATTGCAGGGTAACGGGGTCAAATCCGGTAAAGCCTGTGATCAAAACGATTGCGCCGAATGCAAAGCCGAGGATCGCACCCGCCAAGGGGCCGAACAGTACCGCGCCCACTACAATGGGCACCAGCGTCAGGGTAATGCTGACGGGCAGAGCCACCATTTTGCTAAATACCGTAGCGAGAATTTGCAGGACGGCAATCAGCGCGATCAGCATGGCGATCTGCGCCAATCGGAGCGTACGTTTTTTAGAGTTTGATTGCATTGTCTGTACCTCCTTGAGGAAATTCTACGATACATTATTATAACAAAAATGAGAAGGTCTGTCAAGGGCTTCGTATCAAAAGCATTTCCGACAGCGCGAAATTAATGTTTTTCGTTAAAATTTGATTGACAAACGCACGCGCATATAGTATAATATAATATAAATGTAGAAAACGGAGGAGTAAAGCTCCACGGTGAAGGTTCTAACATCTATTTGAGCCGCCAAGGGCGGCATGGAGGCTATATGGCTATCATCGTCAGACTTGACCGCGTCATGGCGGACAGAAAAATACAGCTTGGTGTGCTTGCCGAGCGCGTGGGCATCTCGCCCGTCAATCTTTCCAAGCTCAAAAACGGGCACGCAAACGCGGTGCGCTTTTCCACTCTGGAGGCGATCTGCCGCGAGCTTGATTGCCAACCCGGTGATATTCTGGAATATCGGGAGGACAAGGCATGACGCACGCGTTTAGAAATTTGTGCTGCGGTGTGCTGATCCTTTTGCTGCTTGTGAGTGCGGCAGCGTGTGACGGCTTGCCGGGAGCGCAGGAGCAAACGACCGATACCGTTACAACGGAGCAATCCACCGCACCCGACGGGAGCGGGGAAGTGCCCGAAAGCACCGAGCAGTCGACTGCAAACACCGATCAGCCCACAACCCAAGCACCGACAACCCAAGCGCCGACGACCGAGCAGACCACAGAGGGAAAGACCGAGCCTGCGCAAGGCATCGTTGCGCCGAGCGATCTTGGATATACGTATCCCGACCTGGTCGAGGATCTTGCCGCGTTGGAGGATGCGTACGGTGCGTATTTCGCCTACGAGAGTATCGGCAAGAGCGTGGATGGCAGAGAGATATATGCTTGCGTGGTGGGCAACCCCGATGCCGAGAACAAAATCCTGCTCAGCGGCGGCATACACGGCAAGGAATATTTGAGCAGCCTCTTGGTTATGACGCAAATGGAATACTATCTGTCGAGCCGCGAAACGGGCAGCTACAACGGTATGGCGTATGCGGAGCTGCTGGATACCCACGCATTTTACGTGCTGCCTATGATCAATCCCGACGGCATCATGCTCGCCCTTTGCGGCATCGAGTCCATGCAAACGCCCGAGGTAAGAGCCACCGTGGAGAAGGTCTACGCGGACAATCTGCGCGACGGGCTGACCTCTACTGACGATATCAACGTATACCTTGCGTATAACTGGAAGGCAAACGCCAACGGCGTGGATCTCAACCGCAATTTCGCGCTTTCCAATTGGGCAGACGTCAGAACCGGCATTCTTGCCCCTTGCTTCCGCAATTATAAGGGGCCGCGCGCGGCTTCCGAGCCCGAAACGCAGGCGGTCAGCGCATACGTGGAGAGCTTGGGTGAGATCAAAGCATTGCTTGCTTACCATACGGCAGGGCAGGTCGTGTACTGGGATTGCGGCATGACGGGCGGCGTGCGCCAGCAGACCTTGGATCTTGCCAAGGCGGTGTGTGAGCATACCGGCTATAAGCTGATCTACGATGAGCATCTGGATGCCTCACTCAACGACTGGGTTACCCTGGAGAAGGGCATACCCTCGGTCACAATCGAGCTCGCAAACGTGATCTACCCCATGCCCACAAGTGAGCTGGAGGATGCGTTTGCACAGACAAAAGAGCTGTGGGTCGTGGCTGCACAACTGTTTGGATAAAATACACAAATGGCGATTTGCTTAAATGTGCAAATCGCCATGTTTTGCACAAAATAGCAAGAAATGACCGCTTGATACCCATGAATGTCTTGAAAGTCCGCACTTTTTGTCCTATAATTAAGTAAAAATGGGGGCGGAGTAGCCCCAAATGGAGGTGTACTATGGCATTACCGGTAGCGGTACAGGTGTATTCGGTCAGAGACGACGCTGCGGCGGACTTCCCGGGTACGCTTAAAAAGATCAAGGAAATGGGCTATGACGGCGTGGAGTTTGCGGGCCTTTACGGCTATGCACCCGCCGAGATCAAGAAAATGTGTGAGGAAATCGGACTTGTGCCGATCTCTGCGCACGTTCCGTATTATGAAATGCTGGCAGATCCCGCAGGCGTGCTTGGTCAGTATGCCGAGATCGGCTGCAAGTTCGTTGCCATTCCGTATCTGACACCCGAGTGCCGTCCCGGCACCGAGGGATTTGCGGACGTTGTCAAGAATGCACTGGCGCTTGGCAAGGTGGCAAAGGAACTGGGTATGCAGATGCTGTACCACAATCACGATTTTGAATTTGATAAGATCGACGGAAAGTACGCGCTGGACGTGCTGTACGATACCGTTCCCGCAGAATATCTGCAGACCGAGCTGGATACCTGCTGGGTCAACGTGGGCGGTGAAGAGCCTGCGGGCTATATTACCAAGTACAGCGGCAGAGCACCCGTCGTGCACCTCAAGGATTTTGTCGGCGGCAAGTCGGACAATATGTACGAGCTGATCGGCATCGAGTCCGAAAAGAAGGAGAGCGCAGTACAGGCGTTTGAGTTCCGTCCCGTGGGCTCGGGCTGCCAGGATTTCCCCGGCATTCTCGCGGCTTCCGAGGCTGCAGGCGCACAGTGGGTGGTCGTCGAGCAGGATCAGCCCTCCATGGGTCTTTCTCCCCTTGAGAGCATCGAAAAGAGCAGAAGCTATTTGCGCACGCTGGGCTATTGAGCGGCGCACCGAAACAATAAACTATTATATTAAACGGAGGATATTATCATGGCTGAAAAAATGGATGCTAAGCTGGACTACAAGAACCAGGCAAACGAGGTTGCTATTGACACCAACAGAAAGCTGAGAATCGGTATCATCGGTTGCGGATGGATCGCAGGTGCTCACCTTGCTTCTTATAAGAAGATGCCCGACGTTGAGATCGTTGCGGGCTGTGACCTGATCCCCGGCAAGGCTGCTAAGTTCTTCAAGGACGGCGGCGTTGAGGGTGTTAAGACCGATTATGCTTCCCACAAGGAAATGCTGGACGACGAAAGCCTGCAGCTGGATGCAGTTTCTGTCTGCACCTACAACCGTCAGCACGCAGAACCCTCTATCTACGCACTCAAGAAGGGCATCAACGTTATGCTCGAAAAGCCCTTTACCGTTACGCTGGACGAGGCTCTTGAGGTTATGAAGGCAGAGAAGGAGAGCGGCAAGGTCCTCTCCATCGGCTTCCAGCCCAGACTGGACGCAAATATGCAGATGATCAAGAAGATCGTTGACAGCGGCGAGCTTGGTAAGGTCTACTACATTCAGACCGGCGGCGGCAGACGCAGAGGTATTCCCACTCCCTTCGGTACCACCTTTATCGAGGACAAGACCGCAGGTCTGGGCGCGCTGGCTGATATCGGCTGCTACTCGCTGGATATGGTGCTCAACGCAGTCGGCTATCCCAAGCCTCTGACCGTAACCGGCTATAAGAGTGATTTCTTCGGTAAGGATCCCACCACGTACCCCGGTCACCCCGAGTATGCGGATCTGTTCGGTGTTGACGACTTCGCAGCTGCATTTGTCAGACTGGAGGGCGGCATCATTCTGGACTTCCGTATTGCATGGGCAATGAACATCAACACCCCCGGCGACACCATCATTCTGGGTACCAAGGCAGGTCTGCGCATTCCTTCCACCGACTGCTGGAACGGCACTGTCGGCGGCCCCATGAAGATCTATAAGACCATCGGCGGCGTGGATATGGAATATGAAGTACCGATCATCAATGACGGCGGCGATCTGTTTGATAAGAAGATCCGTTCCTTCCTGGATGCGGTTAAGTACAATAAGCCCGCTCCCGTTCCGTCTTCCCAGATCATTTATAACCAGGCAATTCTGGACGGCATCGCTCGTTCCGCAAAGCTTGGCAAGGAAGTTAAGATCCAGGTTCCCAAGATCTGAGTCTGATTTATACGTTTTGGTCATTTTCACCGCGCACCTACGGGTGCGCGGTGCTTTAATTTGGTGAAATTTTCAGCAAAAAATGTGAAAAAAACTATTGACAAAAGGCAAAATATGTAGTATCATATTAGCACCCTGCCGCGCACGGAAGTGCCCAAAAGGAAGGCGAAAAAACTTGAAAAAATTTTTCAAGAAATTTTCAAAAACCTATTGACAAACCCAAAACAGTGTGATATAATAGTCAGGCTGTCGCGGAAAAGCGGCGGAGACATTGGTCCTTGACAATTGAATAACAGAGAGAAGTACAAAGCAAATGTAAGTGCGAAAATACGAATCTCGAAAAATTCTTTGAAGAGTACAAAACTCAACTAAAGTAAATTTTAGGAAAAAGAAAAGCTAAGAGCAAATAAGCTCGAGTAAAGATTTTACACGATCCTTGGATCGGTTAAATACAATTATTCGAGAGTTTGATCCTGGCTCAGGATGAACGCTGGCGGCGTGCATAACACATTCAAGTCGAACGGAGCAGCAATGCTTAGTGGCGGACGGGTGAGTAACGCGTGAGCAACCTGCCCTTG